>CAYOFB010000057.1:0-5228 GCA_964403145.1 uncultured Candidatus Bathyarchaeia archaeon | reverse complement strand
ACTTTACTATGAAACTGAAGATACCATCTATGTCGATCCATCGGTGGCAAATCTGCCACCAGAGATAAAAGTATGGTGGCGACTATATAACGAGAGCTGGGGATGGAACTGGACATATCAAGATATAAGCTGGGAGTTTGGTCCAAAAGCGCGATACGACATATTCTGCTACAATACAACAAGTGATACTTGGTATTTGGTTACACCTGACACTTGGATTGCACTGAACGCCCCGGTAAGAGTGAACATAACAATACCAAAGACTTTGTTTGAAGAAGGAACTCAACTGGGAATGATAGACTTGTCTTGGGATATGTGGGCTGTAAACATCTCCGCATCTCTAACGATACACTACGATTACGCATCAAACCTTTGGAATACGTGGTCTTCTGTTTGGAATGCTTCATGGTCAGAGTCGTACAGACCTACTACAGGTGAATTCTTCACATTAGACCAAAGTCAAACAACCATAAGCGAGGATGCAGATAAATACACATTAACGATAGTCGGCCAGTTTAACGATCTAGCTCCAAAAGGAATATACCACGTTTATCTAAACATTTACGACAACCAAAGCAACTATATTGGAAGTTCATCATACTACTGGGACAGTGAACTAAGTTTATACAAGGACGTTGCAATAGGCGGTCCATGGAGCGAAGTTGCAGTATATTATGACATTATGTATGGAGGCACATATATAGCGGAAATATTAAACACAGATTACAACATGATTCGTAGCATAGGAGTAAATCAAACATTCATAATACGTCTAAACATAACCGGAATCTCCGATTCCGAATTTAGAAATGCAAGCGTGTTGATTCAGCTTCCGTACACTCTCAGAACATACGTTAACGTAACAGGATGGCATGAAGAATATAGAGTTTACCATGGTGGCTGGGTATATAACAAGACTTCAGACACCTATGTTTGGGATCCAAACGCCACAATAATAACAAGAGAATGGGTATTTGGGCCACACCTAGAAGAACAATGGATAGATATTAGCAAAGAATATAACGTAACATCTTATATGTGGAATGAAACAACAGGGAAATATGAACCTCAAACCTATTCAACCTCGGTAGCACCTAAGCTACTGTTATTCTACAATAACAGCGATAACACTTATGGTTACTATCTGCTTTATCAATACTATAATTCCATGCTTAAAGAAGGTGAATGGGGAACATATATCGAAAGCGTGGAACAGTGGGAAATTGAGGACGTACCATCTGAGCTGAGGTTCTACGAGCTTCTCGGAGTAACTAAAACAGCTGAGGACAACAAAATTGTGTTAGAGTTCAGAGGAAAATTTGTAGGAAACCCTGGACAGGACCTATGGTTAGAATACTATGTATATAGTAACCAACAGAGACTTTATCCAAGAGACTGGAATTGGATAATGGAAAATGCCAGCCAAATATCTGTGGAGAAACCAGTAGTCAGCGTCAGAATCAGAGATCAAAGCGGGGGATCTTCTGGAGACTGGTATTATGCTACTGATCCAGGTCAATGGTTCATTGTTGAAGTAGAGATGGAAGGTGGTAGCAGCATTACAGCCGACGTTGACGGTGTAAAAATAAGGTTTAACTGTTGGAACTATTATTGGAGCGAAAATGAAACCATATGGGGTAACACAGAAGAAATTACAATAGTAAACCTAAGAGAGAACACATCTAAAACAATAGTTTACAATGCAACTTACAAGGAAGTCTACGAATATGGCACATATGAAATGTGGAATGAAACAACAGGCATGATGGAGAAAGTTGAAGGCTGGCACTGGGAACACTATTCCTTTAACCAAACCTCCGGCGAATGGATAAAAGGTTGGATAGGATGGCACGACAAGGACACAGTGGTAGATAAACCCTACATAACGGTAAATAACTATACAGCTTTCACCACAGAAGATGGGAAATACATTATTCAAGTGAACATGAGTTTCACCGAATATGCTACAGACCAAAGATACAGTTTCGACGTTGGCTTACTTAATTGGACATATGGTCCAGACTATTCTCAACCATGGGGAGAACATTTCGTAGAAGACTGGGTATACAGCGTAGTTTACACAATTAATAACGGAAGTGTAGAAGTATACGTACCAACGCCTGAAACAAAGCAATATGCAGAAGACACTTCAAGCGGCGAGAGATATCTTATAGTGAATAAACCCTACATAGTGATTAACGGTGAAAAGCTTCCATTAAAGGAGATAAAATATTGGAATGGATATAAGTATGAGTACAAACTGCTACGTGAGGAATGGGATCCAATAACCTACGAAAACAAGCACTACTACACTTTAGAAAACGGAACAAAAATCTATGTGTACGAAGCATATCAAGCTTTCATATACAATGTAACTATTCGCAATGAAACTACCGGAGAAACCTTCAATATTACAACGTACATGAGATACCCGTGGTGGAACAGATACAAAGAAGCTTGGTTCATAGTTACATTAGACGGAGATATTATATGGTTACAGGATTCAAATGATGTAATTGGTGCGGAGAAAATTGGCAAGGTACCAGTCGAGTTTGCTGGTTACTTCACACTTATCAATGGAACCATATGGGTTAACCTCACAAAGGGTTGGATTGACTGGGACTACTTAGCACAAGAGTACTACATCTTACTTGAAAATGGGACAAAAATCTACGTGGACTACGAATACGAATACATGTATGAATATTATTTTGAAAAAGATGGCAAGAGGTATTACATTGAGTATCCAACGGCATACTATGTTGGAAAATATGATGGAAAGTCCATACTTGTACCTGAATGGTTCAAGAGATCATGGTATTATACTTTAGTCGGTGAAGAAAAAATAGAACTCCCATATGTGGGTGTGAGTGACAAATACGAATGGATTTCATGGTGGTCTTTGCAACAACCAGAAAGCGAAGGTGGAGTTGTCCCTGAAGACGAATACGCTCTAGTAAACGGTTCACTGTACCTTATTCACTACGATACTGAAGGATCCATGTCAGGACATATAATGGTAGATGGAAATCGCATTAACGTAACAAAAGGAGATGATCTGTACACAAAGATATCTGGAAAAGACTGCTGGGATGTTGTTGAAATAGGCTTCACGGTGTACATTGGAAACTTAACAAGCCAAGGAACATATGACAGAAATAATCTAATTAAATTATATGCTGCTGACTATGACGGCGGCAGCGGTAAGCTCACCTTGCTTGACAGAACTGTTCTAACCGTTACCCATCAATATAGAGTAGTCTTCTATAACGTATCAGTAAATGGCACTACATACTACACAGTATCTCCTAAACCAGAATACGACTGGGAGAGCGATACTTACGTCCTATATCTACTCAATGGATCTAGAATAGAAGTAGAAAGCTTAGAAAACTACGAATTCATAGGAATAGTAGTCGTAGAACTAGGTGAATACACAGGAACTGAACCAAAAACCTTCACCTGGAACGGTGAAACCTATAACACAACAGTGGAGATAAGCGGGTACGGTTCGAGGACACTAATCTACGATTACTACCGTGTTTACACAGTGTCAGGCGCATGGTACGACTTAGTGCCTGCTAACTGGCTTCTACACCCAGAATGGTGGTATGAAATCCCACCAAGATACGGTAACTTCTACGCCTACGAAGATAATATGCCCATATACAATGTGACAATGAACGGAGAAAATTATACTGCGTACCCAAGCTTAAGTCACATCAAAATGGTTCGTATCTCTTGGGGCTACCCTGTAACTTGGCACCTTGAAGAATTTAGGTGGAGCGATATATCCTACAGATATGAGGTCTGGGACGTTATTGTCGGCTCTCCTGAGTGGGGTCTTTGGGGCTACAGAAGATGGACAATAAACCCTGAAAACGGCGCGTTGGACTTAGATGGAGATCTGAGCACAACAGATGACCAATTCTACGTTAAAAGAGTATATGTGGGTGAATTCGGATGGAATGAGACAAGAAGAGGACTAGATGTCAACATAATCTATGATCCAAACCCAGTGGTTCCGGGTGGCGAATTGACTGTAAATGCTTGGATGGGAATAGCTACCAACACCTATTGGAACAAATGGAATGAAACATTCTACTGGTTCTACACAAACATGACACCAGTTTCCCCAGAAACACTGGCCATGATAAATGAAACTGTCTGGGACACCACAAGAAATACTCCAAAACCAGGATACTGGGATATTGCTAGAATGACAAGAAACATGACTTGGGAAGACTATCTTGAGAAAGCTAGAAGAGAAGGATGGGACTGGGTCACAGAGGAAGTAACCTGGTCATGGATCTGGTTCGGATTTGAACAATCATACTGGGTTTCAGCAGGAGAAAACGAGACCTTCAAATCATACCACGTGGACCTCAGATACGAGTATGCAGGAATGTTCACTTACAACGATACAAATGGCAATAAAATAATGGATGAAGGCGAAGAAACCCACTACTTCATACCCGACTCCATAGGAAATGTAACATTCATTACTCCTGGAGAAGCCTTTGGCAATTATAATGAAACTGGAGAGTTAACACTTCCAGTCAATGAAAGCGTTGAATTCGGCGTTTCATACTTAGATATTAATGGCACAATGTTCCCATTTGGAAGAAGCTACTATGCATGGTACGGCGAAGATGTTTACGGAACAGATCTACGTACATTCCAAGAACGCCCAGTAGACGCAACCCTTGACGAATTGTCATTCAAGCTACACTTCTACGTGGAGAACTCAACAGAAACAAACAGTACAGAAGCACACATAAAAATAGATCAACACGTAGGAGACTGGAACTTAGACCTACCATCAGGTATATCTGTCCTAGAAAACCTAAGCTTATCGCTTAACTATTACATCTACGCAGAAACCAGTGGAGCATGGGAGGTAAGAAGCGAAGACGGTACGTCAATAACCCCAGATGAAATCGTAGAAGCATCAAGAATCTCACTCGATACCAGCGGATTAAAGTTTGCAGAAGTAAACATGGGCGACACCTACATTTGGGGCGGAAACCTAAGCATGGTTTGCAACGTTTCAACCCACACAGTGCCATTAAGCACCTTTGTTGAAACATATACTGGCTATGAATCTGAAACGAGCGTTGGTGGTTGGACATTCCAGAGCACAATGTACTTCTTAAGCGTAGGATTCCCGAAGTGGGGCGGACACTTCGTCTATGAAGACCCTGAGGTAGTAGTATACTCAGGTAAAG
>CAYOFB010000056.1:4132-5539 GCA_964403145.1 uncultured Candidatus Bathyarchaeia archaeon | reverse complement strand
GAACTTCAAAACTCCAGAAGAATATTTAGCCTTTAACGACTATACTGTCTGGACCATGCTAAAACAATGCAAGGAATCTAGGCAGATAATAGAAGATTTGGAAAGAAGAAAACTTCTAAAATGCGCCTTTGAACGAACCTTCTACGAAAAAGATAGAACAGTCTCAAGAATTTTCGAGTTTGAGGAGATTAGAAATCAGATAAGAAATGAAATTGCAGAAAAAGCCAAGGTCGCCCACGAAAAAGTAATAATTGATGTTCCAACCCTTCCTTCTGTTCCATATCACCATTCAGTTCTAATGGAACCAATGGAAATTCCCATCTTCTACAAAACCAAAGAAGGAAAGAAAATTCCAAAGAAACTAAGCGAAATTTCAGGAATATTCGATGTGCTGAAGGGATTCATGAACATTATCCGTGTATATACCGAAGAGCCCTACCGCGAAAAAGTAGGAGAAGCCGCGGCGGAAATTCTCGGCGGAACCCCCTACTCGGCAAGAATATCCTTCTAAAGTGGATAAAATGAAAATTCTTAAGGGAAAAGTAATAGTTTCAGGCGGAACTCTCCGAGGAAAAGCCCTAGTATCAAAAAAGCCGATAAGCTTCCTGGGAGGAGTCGACCCTAAAAGCGGCGTAATCATCGAGAAAAATCATGACCTAAACGGCAAATGCATAAAGGACAAAATTCTATGCTTCCCGCATGGACACGGCTCAACCGTCGGAAGCTACGTAATATATGCCCTAGCCAAGAATAACCTAGCCCCAAAAGCAATACTGAATGAAAAAGCCGATCCAGTAGTAGTTGTAGGCGCAGTTTTAGCTGGAATCCCAATGATTAGCGAAGTGAATATTAATCAGATAAAGACTGGAGACCTTCTTGAAATATGCTGCAAGGAAGGAATTATCAAGATTCTAGGAGAGTAGAGCATGTACCTAACACGCCAAGAGGAACGTATGCTTGACGGCGAGTATGGATGGGCATGCCAAATCTGTATGCAAATTTTAGTTAAGCTAGGCGAACTTTACGGCGCCACAAGATTAATTCCAGTAAGCTCTGCGCATATTTCTGGAGTTTCCTACAAGACTGTAGGCGATGCAGCCATTGATTTTCTAAGAGAAATGATGAAAAAGGGAGCGAAAACGAAAACTTTCTCAACGTTGAATCCTTCAAGCATAGACCCATGCCTAACTAGCAGACTTCCCAGAGGCTTGGTAGAAAAGCAAACCGAAATATTGAGATTATATGAGCAAATCGGCGCAGTTCCCTCGCTTTCTTGCACTCCCTACTATGAGTTTGTACCCGCCAAAAATTCCACTCTTGCATGGGCTGAATCCTCGGCAGTTGTCTATGCAAACTCTATTTTGGAAGCCTGGACCAACCGTGAAGGCGCCCCCTCAGCCCTAGCCT
>CAYOFB010000056.1:0-4032 GCA_964403145.1 uncultured Candidatus Bathyarchaeia archaeon | reverse complement strand
AACTCTATTTTGGAAGCCTGGACCAACCGTGAAGGCGCCCCCTCAGCCCTAGCCTCGGCAATAATTGGAAAGACACCAAACTATGGAGTTAAGATTGCCTACGAATAATCCTCCCTTTTTAAATCTACAATTTTCTTTCTAATCTTCAAATAGGTTCTCTCCGGAATTGCCAGCAAAACGAGAACTACAATAAATGTGGCCAGCGAAACTTTAAAGCCCAAATCTACATAGTCTTGGCCAATAAAGCGCACAGTCAAATCAAACTTCCCAGTCTTATTTATAAAGAATCCATTTACAATGTGATAGAGATTGACTGGCTTAATTTCCGTTCCATCATCAAGTATAGCTCTCCATAATGGATGATAAGAGTCTGAAAAGACCAGAATGAAGGGTTCTTCAGCCTCCACATGCACTTTGTATAGGCAGGGATTTATCCTCTCAAAACTAACAACAGGCTTTTCTGCGCTCTCTTGAAAAAGTTCGGCTAATGAATCGAGTTGTTTTCCATCCTTTGTTGAAGCGACAGCTATAAGATCAAGTTCTACATCTCCCGTGGCACCTATCCCAATTTCATGCTCCCCCTCGCCCAAATAAAGACTGCCAAGATTCAGCCATTCGAAGCCCGAGTTCTCCGAGTAGCATGAAGCATTAAGGATTTTATCGTCCACCGCCAAATGTAAAACTCCATACTGCGGCCCTTTAAAGACTCTGGCGAAAAACTGGCAATTTCCCTCTCTTGTGATGTAGATCTTCGTTTTCTCAGTTACTATCTGCTCGCTGTAGACTTCAAGTTCCCATATACTTACCATATTGTATGCCGGAGCATTTGTAAATAATATTCGAATCTTGTCTGTTTCAACTGCTCGGGGAAAAACATGAATCCTTTTATATTCATTGTTTTCTTTTACCGTCAGCCAGTTAATCCATGCTGTACCATTCCATACTTGAATTGCATACTCTCTCGCATATGCCCATTCAAAATTAATTTTAACTCCCCTAATCTTCTGTTTCTCTTCCCATTCAATTTGTATCCACTGCGGCAACCCCTTCAAAGAAGCCCAACGCGTAGTTAAATCTCCATCTACAGCATTTCTAGCCATGTGTGCATCGCTTTCGCTGCTTGCAGAAACATTTCCTAAATACGCTATATTCTTCCCTTTCTCAAGCGGGTAAATCAGACAGTCATTATAGGGGAAAGGTTCGGATTTCCATACGGAATCAAGGGTTTTTAGAAAGTTATTTTCAGCTTCGATTAAATATAGAATGGAAAATTCACTATTTTCTATTGCTTCTAAAATTTTTCTTTTTTGTTCTTGGAATTTTGAGTTTTCAATTATTGCGATTGCATCTATATCGTTAAAGCCCGTTCCGTCATTTTTAATGGTTATTATATGTGAGCCCCTTTTTAGCTTTAGAGATGTTAGGTTTATCCACTGCAGCTTTGACCAGAAATTTGCTTCAGTTTTTATCTTCCTTTCAAACAGTTCATCTAGAGTTATTGTTAGCTTTCCTCTGTGAGGTGCGAAGGCTATACGTATCCAAAGAGTGTAATTTCCATCTTTTTCTAGATTGAATGGAATTTTAACGATGTTTTTCCCGTTGGTTGTAAGGACATCCCCCCAGTAAACAAAGCCTCCAGCAGTTCTCCAAGAAAGCCACTTAACCCAATATTTTGTGTAATTAATGCTTTTAAATCCATAGTCTGACGCTTTAATGAGGGAATCCTTCATTGAAAGCATAATCAAATCGAGAATATCACTGTTTACAAATATCAAGAAATCATAATCTTTAAACGAGCATTCTTTTAGAATCACTTCATTTTTATCGCCGAAAAATAGGGCGTTCCTTGAAAAATTAAAATTCTCCATTTTTGTTAATGTGAGAAACGATTCTAATCCTCCAACTACTATGGATTTTTCTTTTGCAGCAAAGAATCTTGGCGTATAGAACTTGTTTTCTAGAATTAAAGAGTTGGAGCAGTTGTACACTATTTCTCCTCCTTTTTGCTTCATGAAAAATTCACGTATTCTTTCTTTTGCATAACATGGAATTACAATATACTTGTATCCAAAGATGCCCAATATTTTGAACAGATTTTCGGTAAGTGACTGACGTGCAACTTTGAATCTCAAGTAATCTACAAACCATCTCGATGGGAAGCTCCAACCACCATCTTGCAATACTGGCTTGTCATGTATAAATGGGCTCTCATATCCTATATCATGCCACCATCCAATTTCAGTTAGCATGCCGGGGAAGGCAAAATCTGTTTCAGCTTCAAGACACTCCCATTCCGCTGGACTGTTATTAACTGTAACTATCTTGAAGTCCCCAGTTTGATTGGAAATCCAGTAATAAGGCGCAGTGTAATGTTTAGGCAGTCTATGAACTTGCAAACCTTGACTGAAAAGAAAAGCGCATGAGACGAATCCGGAAATAAGTATTATTAGAATTAGAAAAATGCCTGAAAATTTAGCGAACTTCTTAACTTTCTTGAAGTTAAGTGTGTTTGATCCGAAGGGAAGGATGAAACTCTTGAATTTTTTATTTCTCTTTTCCATCTCTACTTCATTTAAGTTAGAATGATTAGCAGGAATTGTTTTTTCCGATTTTTTTGGTAAATAGTTGCTAGCTAAGGAAACTAGGTTCGAAATGAAATAGGAATGAGCTAGAGCAGCTATCATCACCCATCTGCTTGCCGCCCTGAAGACGGCGAAATGAGGGACATTAAACCACGCCCAAACGAAGATTTCTCCCAAAAATGAATACGGCCCCATGGCGATAACAATTGAAATGAACAAAAGCATTATAAAGAAGATAGTGTGACGGTTCGGCTTGAATATAAATACCACAAGTATGGCTAAGCTGAAAATGAAAGATAGTAGCATATAAATTGGAAAGTTTTTAAGAGCCAAGCCGGAGTAAACGTTAGTGAGTACATTTACATAGCCCCAATTTTCGATGGCTCTCAAAACAAACGCGTCAGTTACATTCTTATAGCTGATATTGTAGCAGTCCTCGATGAAATAGGAGTATTCTGTAGAAAAGTATGGAGCATTCACGTTCAAGATAAATGGAATTGTAAAGAAAGCGGATAAGAAGAAGGCGAATGTTGCCGAAGTCAGCGTAACCTTTAACGCCTTTTTCATGCGAAAGATAAACGGCTCTGAATTTGAAGGATATATTAAATATATGGTTAGAAAGAGCGCTAAGGTTGTTCCATAGATGATTGTGCATTCAGGGTGAAAGCCGGCTACAAGGAGAACTAGACCAAACGATAGTAACAGCGAGTGCCTAAGCTTTCCACTCGTCAATGCACGATCAAAAAGCAGGAAGATTGCTGGAAAGATCACATAGCTTATAAGTATTGCCAAATGCGCCTCTGTTAATTGTGAAGCTACCCACTGATTCAACGTATAGACTAAGGCTGCCGAAAGCGAAGCCAAATTGTTTCGGGTATATCTGAAGGCAAATATGTAAGCTGAAAAACCCGCAAATATGAAAGATAAAAACATTACAAGTTTTATCAAAAACACAGGATTATTCAACAAAAAATGAAGAATCATATAGAAAAGATCGATTATGTATATGTTTTCTGAAAATCCGAACGAGTGAGGCCTCCAAGTATAAGCCCATCTGAAATCGTGACCAAATAGGTATTCACGGGAAATCCATCCTAAAATGTCGCCTCCAGCCGGCCAATAGCCGCTAAAAAGGAAGTTTCTGAAAATTGCCAAGCCTATAAGGGTTATTATGGCGAAATCTAAGGCCAGTCTAACCTTTTTTGACTTTAATGCTTTTAACAGCCTCCTCGAAATACTGCAAATTTTCATAAGTGCTTATCTCCGATATGTTTGCTTTTAGACCTAAAACTGCCTTCACGATATGAGTATATAAAACGTTGTTCGAAAATCGAATAGCTAAAATTGGGAAAGGATAAATTTATTCGAAAGTAATAAACTATTGATTACAATCTTGCTCCGGTAGTATAGCCCGGCCAAGTATTCCGGCCTTTCGAGCCGGAGACCCGGG
>CAYOFB010000055.1:1070-5596 GCA_964403145.1 uncultured Candidatus Bathyarchaeia archaeon | reverse complement strand
ATCCTCAACATTATTCCGGCCTTTATCTGCGGCTTAATCATGGTGTGGCTCCTCGAATACACGCATAGCTTTCTTGCGCCGCTCATCGCCCATGGAGCCTACAACACCTTTACCTTCATCATTAACTCTTGGCCCTCACTCGCCAAAACCTATCCGCTCTTCCCGGTCGGCCTAACAACCGACGACCTATTCATTATTGGCTTGGCGGCGCTATGGCTTGCCTTCATCCTACTGCCCATACTATTCCGCAGGCGTTAACCCTCTCCATTTTTCTCATAGAGGACGAAGGCATGAGCCTAAAGAAACTTAAGAAATTGAAGCCTTCAGAAATCGCCTTAATCATCGCCGGTCTATTCGTTCTCACAATCATCATTCTAAGTGTTGTGCAAGTTCCGGTCTCAGCCAACTGGAAGACTGAAGGCAAAGGAGAAGGTCTAACGCTCACAGTAACCGGTTCGAGCATGCTGATAGGCGCGGATAGACAGCCAATCCAAATTGCCCTGATAACGAAAGTGGCCACGTTATCCTTCATCTATCAAGAAAAGGAAGTTACGGCGCTCCGCGTCCAAGCGAGCTGGCTAGTGGAAGGCGAAGACATCGACTGGGACACATTTCAAATCGTATTTACGGCTTCCGGGACCGGCGGCTACTCGGACCGGCAAACCTACGCTACCAAATCCGGAACAGCCTTATTCACCCTTCCAATAAGCGTTACTCAGCTTGGCTATACGCCGACTGAAGGCGAAACAATAGAATGGAGCCTAACCATACACGCTTCAGCCACGGCCCTAAAAGAGGATGGAACAGAAGCCACGGCGGAAGCCGGCCCAGTAACCTCTAAAGTAGCCACAACATGGACGGCTGGCCAAATGGAATATGAAGAATCTCCGTCGGACCAAGAAGGAACTGAGACGCCAAGCGGAGACGAAGGAAGCGACCATTACGTTGGCGGCGGATGCGGTTCCCCCGGCTATCACGTAATATGGGCCTACGGCGTAGAGCCAAACGACCCGATTAACGCTTGGCTTCCATACATTAAAGCCATATTCGGCATTGAAATCATGGCCTTACTAACAGTCGCATACTTTCTAATAGGCGACTACACGCACAGAAAAATAACGGAAACATCCTAGCTTCCCATCATTTTTCCTTTAGAGGGATAGCCGTATGAAGGCCAGAAAAGCATTCGCCAGCCTAATCCTTGCATTTCTGATTCTAAGCTTGATACAAAGCTTTCTGCCTATAACTCCGAAAATTGAAACAGTTAAAGCCAAATCGATAACATGGCTGTCAGACTATCGATACAGAAAGACCGTTTTGATTAATGGCGTTTATGGAGCCGGCTATGGCTATCAAATCATGTTTCATATAAGACGCAATTCCGGGACGGACAGCGGCAATACTGTCTATTTAAACGGGAAATGCTTGGAAACCTTTGGAGACATAAGATTCGCGGATTCAGAAGGCAATTTATTGCCTTACGCGATAGTGTCTCAGTCAACGGACGAAGCCATCGTATGGGTTAAACTTTCAACTCTCAACTTGGACTCAGACCAAATCATATACCTCTACTATGGGAACTTGACGACTGAAGCCGGCATTTCCGCCTCAGACCCGGACTCAACATTCATCTTCTACGAGGACTGGAGCAACGAAACACTCAACACGGATAAATGGACCGGGGGGACACCAAACAAAATTGAGCCATCACTACATAGAATCTACTTTAAAGGCGCAATTACACGTCATCTTAGAACGGTAAACACGCTTTCCTTTTCAAGTTATTTCATCGTAGAGTCATGGGATGCACTTCAAGGAGAACTCAAGCCATTCCAAATAAAATTCTATGCATATTCAATATCTCAAGACAAGGGCATTTTTAGCTGTCATGCCGGCGACTTTGACGCTTCAAGTAAGCATTGGGGAACAGTTTTCTGCGGCTTCTATGGGTCTACATCAACACCACAAGGCCAAGCAAAAGAAATTGCCGGGGTAGACAGCGTGATACTAAACCAAACCGACTTTACTCAAGGTGCAAGAACCCGCGAATGGCTCATTATTCGGCAAGGAGACGTCTACACAATCTATATGGATGGCCAAGTCTTCGTTAATGCGACATGCGCAAGCACCCCAAACAGCATAAGCCTCTACTTTTACGGCGACAGCAACGCCTATCCCTACGTATACTTCTATGGATTTAAAATCCGCAAATACATTGACCCAGAGCCGGAACCTGCAATTTGGTATGCTGAAGAGCCACAGCCGTCCGATGCATCTGCACAATGGCTGTCCGGTTATCGATATAGAAAGCCGTTTGTTGTCAATTGCACTCCGGGAGCGGGAGTAGGATACCAAATCAAGCTGACAATTTACAGAACTACCGGCGTGGATAACGGGCATACAGTATATCTTGATGAAAAGTGTCTGCCAACATTCGGAGACATAAGATTTACAATAAGCGACGGCGTAACTAAGTGTCCCTACTACATTTTCAGCGTATCAACTGACTCGGCGGTTTTCTGGGTTAAAATAATGGCTGACCTAACATATAACCCGCCGGACCAGATATACCAGACCATTTACATCTACTATGGAAATCTAACGGTTCAAGCCGGCATTCCAGAGTCGAGTCTCGACGACACGTTTATATTCGCAGAGCCATGGGACAATTCAACCCTTAACACGGACAGATGGACAATAAGCAATCCAGACGGAACCTACTCGATAGACGCGACGAATCATATAATAACTCTTTCCGGAAGTGTTAGTTACTATCTTCAAAGCAAAAACACGCTTGTTTTTCCGGAAACTTGGATACTTGAAGACTTCTACACGGACGGCGGAAGAGTCTATTTCCGAGGCTGGAACAAGCTGTCATCAGCCAACTACAAATATAGAACCTTCGCGGTTCATCATGGCGGCTGGTCATCATCAGATAAGGGAATAGCTCACGTAACAGCCTATTCATACTACACTTCCGCCCCTCCCGCTGGTTATCGAGTGAAAATGTTGGCCGGAGTAGGCGGGAATGACGACAAATATGAGATTGCAGATAGTAGTCCAAGCTATGGCGAAGCAATATGGTATGTGAAAATAACCAAGAAAGCCGACGGCAAAATTTACTTAGACATTCAAACTGACCATAGTGGAGTATGGTCTTATAGCGAGGCAAACTCGGAAGTTCCCGACAGAGTTCTAATATACTTCCAAGCAAATAACGGCTATGTTAGTTTCAAAGTAGGCGCCTTCAAGATTAGAAAATACGTGGAGCCAGAACCTACAATTCTTACATGGGGCGAAGAGGAAGAAACAACCTACGCCACGCTTAACGTAACGGTTTATCCATCAACACTTGAAAGCCTCTATGTTCCATTCAAGCTTGACGGAACAGCCTACACGGCTCCCCGAAGCTTTGTTCTGGGAATGTGTCAGCACACGCTTGAGGCTGTCCAGCAAGTAGTGGCCATTAACAGCACTTATCAAGCCAACTTTACAGCTTGGTATGTGAACGGAACGGAATACTCAACTCACCTAAACATAACTATCAATTTAGGTGGAGAAACAACCGCGACCATGCATTACACGATTACAGAGGTTAGCGGCGGAGAATCTTCTGAGGAACAGACGACGCCCTCAAGCGAAGAGGAAGATGAGCCGTCGTCGTTTCCGCCTTCCTATCCGTTCGGTAGCTATGCTCCGGTCCACTTTGAAGCCTTCAACGTAGAGCTTGGCATAGTCAAGGCTGGAAGCATAGTCAATTTTGAAATAGGCTTCTCATTCGACCAAGTTCAAATAAGAGTTGAGCGCGTCGAGTTTCAGCAACACAGCGAATGGTTCACGCTTGACACGCTACTGCCAAAAACATTCAGCCGAGGAACAGACATTATAGGAACCGGCAAAATCCAAGCCGTCTTCCATGCGCCTAAAGACGTGGACGGAACATTCATGATACCATACACGATTTACGCAGTTACAAGTGACGGCCGCCAAGTTTCGGCGCAAGCCTCAATAAGCGTAACAATCAGTAAATCGCAAGGCGTAGGAATAGGCGACGGAACAAATATAACTCAGCCTGTCCTTGGAAACCCGTTGGTTTTAGGGCTTTTGGCCCTTAGTATCTGCTGGTTCGGCTACTACGCAATTAAAGGTAAAAAATAATACAAAGGTTCAATCAACGCTAAAGGATAGTAATTCTTATAGCGGACTTACTTAAGTTACGTTCTTTCCAATGTAACTGGACCTAAAAAGCTCACTTTTGAATGCTCGAGATAAGTTACTGATTAGCATAAAGTTTGAATTTAGGTATTAGCTGTGCTAATCACTAGTTTAATCCAATCTTCCATCATCATCCAGAGAAAAGCAAAAGCGTAATTCGGTTAAATTACTTTAATATAGTAAGTTTAGATAGAGAAGAAGCGGCAAGAATAAGAGGAATGTAACATGCGTAGGGGCAAAATCACTGAACGTTCACTGTATCCAGCTATAAAAGAGATCTTTAGAGAGTTTGGTGCAACATCAGTTCAAGA
>CAYOFB010000055.1:0-1060 GCA_964403145.1 uncultured Candidatus Bathyarchaeia archaeon | reverse complement strand
ATAGTAGATACATCGCCCGATCTTATTGTGCAATGGTTGGGTGAAAATTGGATTGTAAGCGTGAAAATAGGAGAACCTCGAGGAAAACTGCTGAAAGACGCTTTTATCCAATATATAACTCACATGAAGGACACAAAAATTCCCTACGGAATGATAATCTTTTATCCGGAAAATATACGCAAAACAAAACCTTCTGAGGAGATTATAGAGAAAGTTGTTAGGAGCACAAGGGCGTACATTCTAGTACTAAATCCACAAACTGAGTTTTTTAAACCCCTATCAGAAGCTTTAGCAGAAGTTTCGAAGATCTTACGTCAGAAACTTACAGTAACCTTCTCTCTCGAAACGGTTATCAACTTGCTTAGAGCACACATTGAGGAGCTTATGGAAAGAGTTGGCGTTGGGGAGGCTCATGTACTAAAAATTCTTCATGACCCTGAGCTTTTCTTTGGAATAAATCCTATAAAGAAAGAAGAAAAGAAAAAACATGACGTTCTGAGGAATGTTTCCAAGTTCTTGGCATCTTACATATTTTTAAGCCAGACACTTTTCCTAAGACTCTACTCTGAACATCGTCCTACAATTATTAAGGATGTTAACATCAGTACAATAAGGCGCGATGGTGCACGTAAACTCTTTACGGACATAAGAAACGTGAACTACGGGCCTATTTTTGATGTTGATGTTTTGGATGTAATTCCCGTTGACCTAATACGTAGTACGTTTAAGTTAATGTTCGGTCTCCAAATAAAAGACATAAGATACGAGCTACCTGGAAGGCTTTTTCATGAATTAATGCCAAAGGAGATGAGGAAGCTTCTTGCGGCATTCTACACAAGGCCTATTGCTGCCTATATTCTCGCTCAACTAACTATAGAAGATTCGGATGCGACTGTCTTCGATCCAGCTTGTGGTTCTGGTACAATCCTTACAATGGCATATAGAAGGAAGCTAGAAATCTGGCAGCAGAGGAATAAAAAAGGCAATCCACACAAAATCTTTTGCGAACAACAAATATATGGTTGTGACATAATGCCTTTTGCAGTCCATCTTACAAACC
>CAYOFB010000054.1:0-5603 GCA_964403145.1 uncultured Candidatus Bathyarchaeia archaeon | reverse complement strand
TAAATTTGTTATTTTGGCGCCGGGGGTGGGATTTGAACCCACGCGGGCCGCATGGCCCACAGGCTCTCAAGGCCTGCGCATTATCCGCTCTGCCACCCCGGCTATAATAGGCTATTATGCTGAATGTTATTTTTATTGATAAGTTTTCCTAGTTTGCCGGTTCAGGAGCATTACATTTAAAGCCTCCTAGTAGAAACATTTAGTGAAGGCTTTAGAAGGAGAAGTGTCTAGGATAGTTAAGTGTAGCTATTGTGGTAAGGAGATTTATCTGCCGTTTAAATGTCCCTATTGTGGACAGTATTTTTGCGCTGAGCATAGGCTTCCCGAGAATCACGCTTGCCCGGAAATTTGGAGGGCCAAGGCCCCAAAAAGGGAAGTGGTTGCGAGGTTGTCGCAGGAGGTGGCTTACAGCTATCCATTAACCTATCAAACTCAAGTTTCTAGAGGAAAAACTATATCCTTCAGCCTAACAGAGCTAAAACACATAGCCATCGGAATCCTTCTAGTTTTCATGGTAGGATTATCTCCATGCATTTACTCGATACGATCATTCAAAGGATTGGGCGTATTTGTAATTTTAGGATTGATTTTGTCGACATCGTTCATTTTGCATGAGTTAGCACACAAGATTGTTGCTCAAATTCAAGGATTGTGGGCAGAATTTAGATTAATGATGTTTGGGGCTTTATTGACGCTTATATCAATTTTTACTCCATTTTTTAAGATAATCTCTCCCGGAGCAGTAGTAATAGCTGGATTCTCAACCATGGAGAAAGTGGGAAAAACCGCCTTGGCAGGACCACTTACAAACATTTTAATCGCCGCTGTTCTGATTCCATTCATGAGTTTTCCCTTACCTAGATATTTTCCCTTAGTAGTGGTCTACTATGGAGCCTGGATAAATTCTTTTATGGCATTTTTCAATTTGATTCCTTTCGGAGTTATGGATGGCCTCAAAGTAATGTTATGGAATAAAGGAGTATGGATAACCGTATTCACAATTTCTATTGCTTTAATGATTTATACTGGACTTTTCATCTTCTAGAATTAGAACATTCTAAAGGAGTTCTATGCTTACGTAGACTTCTTCTGGGACTCGTATTCGCATTATTCTTCGCATTACTCTTTCTTCGGCGTCTATGTCTATTAGCCTTTTATGAATGCGCAGTTCCCATCTGTCCCATGTGGCTGTTCCCTCTCCGCATGGGGACTTTCTAACTGGAACCCTAAGCCTTCTAGTAGGAAGCGGGATTGGCCCTCTCATTTTTACGCCTGTTCTTTCAGCTATGGTTTTCAGTTCTTGGCATACTTCTTCGAGTTTTTTGTAGTCTGTGCTTGAAAGTCTTATCCTTGCCTTTCTAACCATGGCGCTTTTCTCCAGACTTTAGTAAACCATTTCACGAACTTTTAAATACTTTTCCATTAAATCGCAAGCGAATGCTTCGGTAATGGAAATATTACTGAAGAATGTTATAGAGCAATATACGAATAAACTTTAATTAAATCGGCGTGGCTATATTCTATTGGAGGAGGCTTCCAGGAGCATACCCATGAGCTTTATTGAATTACTCCTACTTGAAAGCTTGAAAAGGAAGAATCCTCTCCTCGACTTGGAAGGGACAGACAGAAAAGTTCTGCAAATCGCCTATGAGGATTTCCTGAATTATTTAAAGACCGTATGGAACATTTCAGGATCAAAATATGAAGTTGAGTATAAAATAGCCGAGAAAATACGTAAATTCTATACAGAAAATCCCGAGGAACTCTTAGAATTCTTAGACATCTGGTCTGGGCTTTGGTTGAAAAAGTGGAATGAAAGAGTCAAACTTCTAATAGGGAAAGATGACAGGAAATGGCATAAAATAAACAAAAACTTGACTGCTGGAGAACCCTTATGGTTCCAGCTAAGAAGAAGGGAAGAATTCAAAGATTATGTGGTAAGGTCGCTGATAAGAAATGCGGAAATCTGCGGAACATCAATACTTGCGGAAAACCTCATAAAAATGGAGCTTGGCGCATCATTCGAAAGGAGCAAATCTAAACTTAACGATAGGGAATATCTGCTTAATCTCCTGAATAACACGTTGAGAAGAACCAGAGAACTCTCAAGAAGCAAAGGACCGCTGATCTTTATGAGAATCGACAAAAGGTTCTTTCAGCTATCTTAATCGTTGCCTCTGTAATGTCTTGGTTTGCCAAGAATAGCTTCTAATTCTCGGTGATGCTCCATAGCCGCATGCGGCGCATCTCTTCTTTTTAACATTATAAGCGCGCCTTCCACATCTCCTACATCTTATATGGAGAGTTTTTCTGGCTTTTTTCCCAAATGAGGCTGTTCCTTTAGTCATTTAGCTCACCTTGGCGGCGGCGGCGAGATTATCACTACGTTGTCTCCACGCACAATTATTGAGCCAAGCTTTTTCACGTTTTCAGCGTCTGTAGTGTCCTCAGCATCCTCTAGAACTAGGTTTAGATGCTGGTCGAACCCCTTAAGTTTTCCTCTTAAGCTTCTTCCGCCTTTGAGTCTAACAAGCACTATTTTGTCCAGACTTTCCTCAAGTATATGGGTTGCCATTTCACTCATATTTTGAAACCTCGCTGCAGCATTGTCTTTAATAAGGTTTTGATTTAAGTAATTTAAAGCTATCCATTAGGAGATTAAGATTATGAGTAAAATTTCAAAGAGACACTTTCTGAAAGGTAAGGAAGTGCGAAAGTTAATAGCTGAAATAGAAGATAAACTGAAAGTTTCAAGGAATATTTTCGGGAAAACTCCAAAAGTCGAGGTTGCAGAGTCTGACAGAATTAAAATTTTTATCTTTGATTCAAAGCCGCTGGTCGCACTTTACAACGATGTCATGTTTCCAACCTTGATTTTTGATGAATCTCTGAAAGCTTTACCTAAGGTTATAGTTGATATGGGAGCCGTTCCGCATATTTGCAATGGAGCAGACGTTATGGCTCCTGGCATAGTAGAACTGGAGGGCGGATTTTGTAAGGGAGACTTGACTGCGATTTTGGATGAGAGAAATAGGCGGGTTATAGCTGTAGGATTGGCGCTTAAAGGCTCTGAGGAAATTGCTAAAACGGAGCGAGGAAAGGTTATAAGGAATCTCCATTATGTCGGAGACAAACTCTGGAGGTTAATTAAAAGTTTAAGTTCCTAGTCTAAGTTTACTCTAGTTTCATAACTGTTATATAGATTAAAAAGAAGTATTCAGAAACGTTTAGAAGTAAAAGCTCTCTAAATATTAGAAGGGAAGATGTTTGTCAAGCTTTGGCAAAGCATTAGGAAGAATTTTTCGAAAAGATAAGGAAGAAGAAGGTAAGGAACCTTATCTTAATCATCCAATCATCTATTTGAAGGCCCTCCCATTGAAGAAACTTTCAGATGTTGAAATTATAAAGAGGGAAGTTAAAGCTGGAAATATACTTATTGTGAAGGTTACTCCCCTAGTTGAAAGAAGCATTGAAGAAGTAGAGAAAGCTGTTGATGAACTTTGCGAATTCGCTGAAAACATAGGGGGAGATATAGCCAGACTGGGCGAAGAAAGGATAGTAATATGCCCAAGCGGAGTGAAAATTTGGCGTGAATCACCAAAAAATTCTGTTGGAGGCTAACGTAACCTAATTGTCTCTAAAACTCGCGGCGCAATAGCATCCAAATTGAATTTCCTTCGCAGATACTCTGCAATACTGTAACATTTCGCTTTTTCACCGTGGCAAACTATGACTTTTTCAGGTTTCGGCGTAACCTTTCGGATATAATTTATTATTTGCCTCCTGTCCGAATGGCCAGAAAAACCTTCAATGGATTCAACCCGCATTCTAACCTTTACTATCTCTATTTTCCCTTCACTGTTAAGCATAGGAACTTCGGCTATGCCTTTCTGAACTCTGCGGCCAAGCGTGCCCTCAATTTGGTAGCTGACAAATATTATGGTATTCTTTTCATCTGGCGCAAGCCGCTTGAAATATTCTATTACTGGGCCTCCTTCAAGCATGCCTGAAGTTGCGAGTATTATGCTTTCACGTCCCTCAATTATCTCTTCTCTTGCGCTTGGATGCTCAACTATTGTAAAATATTCTGATTGAAACGGGTTTACTCCTTCGTGTAAAATGCTGTTTCTAACTTCTCTACCCAAGTATTCTGGATAGGCTGTATGAATGGCCGTAGCCTCGGAAATCATCCCTTCAATGAAGACTGGAGCCTCCTTAATTAGGCCCTTGCGCATATAGCTGTCAATTATAAGCATTATTTCCTGCGCCCTACCAACTGCAGGAACTGGAATCAGAACTTTTCCATGCTTATTCAAAGTTTCATTTATCACATTTGCAAGTTTCTGTTCAGCCTCAACCCGCGAAGGCATAATATCTTGCGGAGCACCATAAGTTGATTCAGTGATTATCGTCTCGACTCTTGGAAACTCTGTTGCAGCCGGTTCAAGCAGAGTTGTTCTACCATACTTGAAGTCTCCAGTATAAACAATATTGTGTAATCCTTCGCCAATATGCAAGTGTATAATTGAAGAACCTAAAATGTGGCCAGCATTGTGAAGCGTAAGCCTAATGTCTGGAGCTATATCCGTTACAACCCCATATCTTAGCGGAAACGTGTGAAGAACACATTCCCTTACATCTTTTTGATCATACGGAGGCATAACACCCTGCTTACTCATAACATCCAAATAGTCAAGTTGAAGCAGAGTCATTAGACTTGAGGTCGGCGCTGAACAATATACTGGGCCATCGTATCCATACTTAAATAGGAAAGGCAGCAGTCCGCAGTGGTCTAAATGTGCATGGCTAATAACAACCGCGTCAAGCGCTTCCAAGTCGAATTGTGAAACATCAAGTCTAGGAAAGGCATCAAAGGGTGTAGAGGCGCCTGGATTTATTCCGCAATCAAGCAATACTTGGCTTTCTCTAGTCTGTACAAGAATAGCGGATCTTCCTACTTCTTGGAAGCCTCCGAGGGCAGTTATTCTTACATCTCCAACTTGATAGATTAAGGGTCGAAATATTCTTTCTCCAACGGTTCGCAGAATTCTTTCTCTTTCTTTGCTTTCGCTGTGAAGGAAATGGCGCATGTGACTAATTATCTTTGATGGCAATGGTGGTGTTCGCAGAATTCGTGGTCTCCATCGTGTCCGCCTAATTATTTCTTGAAGAACAGCCCCGTTTTTCCCTATCACTAATCCAGGCTTTTTCGCTTCTATTATGACTTCGCCCAGGCTTGGGTCGAAGTTAACATTGGTTATTTCGGCTTCTGGAGGAACTATTTCCTTTATTATTTTCTGAGTTTGTCTCTCAGAAAGTCTAACTTCGGGGTCTGAACGGATGACTATTCTCTTGCGTATTATGCTGACAATGTCAGTTATTATTGAGCTTTGCTCTATTAGAATTTCAGGCCTTCTTGTATAAAGGGCGATAGCTGGCCCTTCATATTCTATTCTGGTTACTTCGGCTTCTCTCGGAATATGCTCAAGTATGTACTGGCTTATTTCAAGCTTTGACCCTTGCTGAACAGGCACAGATTTTCACCTAATCGCCTTCTAAAATTTTCTTCTTTTCCTCCTCGCTTAGCTCCCTAAAGCCCTTCT
>CAYOFB010000053.1:0-5850 GCA_964403145.1 uncultured Candidatus Bathyarchaeia archaeon | reverse complement strand
GCCTTAAGAATGGAAGTTTTCTCTAAGAAACGCTTATCTCTCCATTCTTTAAGCTTAACATTTCCTTTCTCATCGAATTTACGTGCATAACCTTGAACGTCTAGGCAGACCGTATCCGCATTTCTTCTAAGCCTTTCAAATGTTCTATAGGGAATTTCATTTGCTATAGGTGCTATGTGAACAACCTTTGCTTTAAAATCAACTGGAACGTCTTCTGGAAGAAGCTTAGGACTTAAAGCTTGAAGCTTCATTTCCCTTTTGTCATCCATATATTTAATGTGAAAACTCGTTGTTTCCGCATCTTTAATTAAATGAACAAATGTGACATCAACCCTTTCGCTTTCTAGAATTTTTAGGTATTTTTCTGGAAAATCTCCTCCAACCTTAGATAAAACAGCAACCCTCACGCCTAGCCGGCTGGCGGCGATGGCTGAGTAGAATGGGGGGCCGCCGATTCTGACGATTTCTGCTGCTTTCCTTATTTTAATTCTGTCTATGGCGAAATGCCCCACAACTACGAGGTCGAGTTCCCTAGCCAGCTTACTCATCTCCGCAATGACTTAAATCATGAGAGTGTATTCTATTTTAATCTAAAAGGTGAAGTGGATGTTAAGAACAAATGTTGATAGGCTTGTGAAAATTTCGGTTATGGGCGAGGTTTCAAGCCCGGTTTTCTGGCGTTCAGCCTACAGGATATCTGCTGAGGGCAAGCCAATGGTTCTTCCAGGAGTGGGCGGAATCACCTACAACGTCCGCGTTGGCGACCCAGCTGTCGGTTGGATGGCAGACCATGTGGAACCCGGAGTTAGCATCAAAAATAAAGAGAAGGATGAACAATTTCCGGGAGGAGCTAATATGGCGCTGAACATACTAGCGTGTGTAGGCAACAAGGCAGTAGTCGTTTCTGGCGATGCAAGGGGAGACAAAGGGGTTGTGACCGGAAAACATGGAGGAATAGAGCATATACTCGTCGATTTTCCGCCCGAAACTTTAGAGAAACTTCTCATAGGAGACAAAATTCTAATTAAAGCCTTTGGAGTAGGCCTAGAACTGCTAGATTATCCAGAGATTAAAGTTATGAATTTAGATCCTAGATTTCTGGAGGCAATTAATCCACAGCCAGTTGGCGATAAACTTGAAATTCCAGTCACGCACATTATTCCAGCCGCAATTATGGGTTCTGGATTAGGCGCAAATCAAACCTATTCCGGGGACTACGACATTCAACTCTTTGACGAATCAGTTGTTAGGGAGTATGGACTTGAAGATTTGAGGCTGGGCGATTTAGTAGCCATTCAAGATGCAGACCATTCCTATGGCTACATTTACCGTAAAGGCGCAATTTCAATAGGAATAGTCGTTCATTCTAACTGTGTAACTTCTGGACACGGTCCTGGAGTAACAACTCTCTTCACGTCTAAAACCGGAAAGATAATTCCAAAAATAGACCCGGACGCTAACATTGCTAAGCTTCTAAAACTCAGAGATGACCTATAGCACTTCTTCTCTTTTATGAATAAGTTAAAACTTATTTAGTGGCTACATAATTGAACACTTTTACCCATAATAAATAACTAGGTTAGCCACGCTTCAAGTGTCTTAAGAAGATACTAAGAGGAGTAATCTTGGAGTTCATTGAAAAGCTGAAGAGAGAATTCTCGTTTTTCAGAGGGAACTTTCTAATCCTAGTAGTAAGCTGGATTCTAATGGACTTCGTTAACGAGCTTCCCGGAACATACTATCCAGACTACGTTGTTAATTTGGGCGGTACACCTACAATTCTCGGGATAATTTCGGCCGTCTCCTTTCTGGCCCTCGCTTTGGTTCAGTTTCCCGGAGGATACTTAGCCGATAAATATGGGCGCAGATGGCTCGTTTCAAGCCTAACCTTCGGCGTTGCACTATCCTACATTTTCTATGCAGTTGCGCCAAGCTGGCACTTCATCCTAATAGGTGCATTATTCGCCAACCTCTGCCTTCTCTATCAACCAGCATTAAATGCGCTTTTTGCGGATTCTCTGCCTCCAGAAAAACGAGGAATGGGATTTTCAATTGTTAATCTGATAACTAGCGTTTCGACAACTCCCGCACCGCTACTAGCAATGTTTCTGGTGGCAAGCTACGGGCCTATCCTAGGCATGAGAATAGCTTACACGCTTGTAACGATATTCTATTTCGCAGCGGCAGTCATCAGATTGAAGCTTAAGGAAAGCATGCGCAATGTGGAAAAGCTAAACTTGAAGGATGCCATTCGCTCTTTTCCCCGATCATTAAAGGAAGGAATAAATGTTTGGCGTGATGTCCCCCGTTCAACATTTTTCCTCTTCCTATCCAGACTGATTTTAGGCTCGGCATTCGCCCTTTGCCAGCCCCTATTCCAGATATACGCCTTCTATGTCCTACAGATTGGTGGACAGCCAAACCCAGATGTCTATTCCCCTCAGGAGGACCCAGCCCTACAAACCGCGAGAATCTATTGGGGCTATGTCATGATGGCTACTGTAATTTGCATGCTGATTCTCTCCTTCCCCACCGGGAAACTCATAGATAAAATTGGAAGGAAAAAGCCGTTGATTCTAGCCGGAATCTTATTAATCCCAAGCACTTTATTGTTTGTTTATGGAAATTACTTTACACTTTTTATATCTTTTCCAATAGTCGGTTTGGCTCAGCTTCTAATGTTCTCCTCATTTCAAGCATTATTCGCAGATTTAGTGCCGCAAGATAAGCGTGGAAAGGCTACAGGTTCAATGAACTTCTTCTCCTATATTTTCATGGCAATCGGTGGCTTAGCCGGAGGCATCCTTTATGATACGGTAAGTCCTCAACTTCCATTTCTGCTTATACCGATACTCGCGGTACCCTCAACACTTCTTGTCTACTTCTGTGTACATGAACCTAAACCCGAAGAAAGGGAGCTTTAACAAAACCAATTTAAGCAACTACTTAATATAATCCGAACGAAAATATACTTGGAAGAGGAAAGCCTTGCCGGTAAAACGTAAGAGTCGTGGCCGTTCAAAAGGCGGTAAAGGGAGAGGAGCAGTTGTACAGTGCTCAATATGCGGCGAGTTTGTGCCTAGAGATAAAGCTAAAAAGGTAACTAGGAGAGTTTCGGTCGTTGACCCTCAACTTGCCAGAGAACTTAGGCAGAAAGGAGCCTACATTGCCGCGCCTCTAGAAACAAAATATTATTGTGTTTCATGCGCGGTCCATCATGGCATAGTTAAGGTTCGTTCAAAAGCAGAAAGGAAACTCCGCAGAAGGTCGCGAAGAAAATAGTTTCCTTTCCTATTTTGTGGCTTTGTAGAAGTAGAGAAGCCTCTGAATAACCGTAAAATTGGTTAGTAGAGCAAGAATAATTATTCCAATGTTTAACGTGAATTGCGGGCGGTAACAGATGGCGATAAATGTGAAAATGGAAATTATCAGAATTCTTTCCGCTCTTTCAGCTATCCCAACAGTTTCCATTTTAACTCCAGCAGCCTCGGCTCTCGCCCTAGAATAGCTCACAAGCAAGGAACCTATCAAGGCGAGAAAACCCCAGAAAAGCTCGCATAATCCTCCCATAATTATTCCAGCTATCACAAAGGCGTCAGAATATCTATCCAGCAACGAATCCAAAAATCCCCCAAAAGCCGTTGCCTCGCCATAACGCCGGGCAATCACCCCATCAATCGCATCACAAAATCCAGAAAGCAATAGCAAAATCGCCGCCAGCAGAAGGGTTACTGGATGAAAGGATTTCCACGTCGCATATGCTACAGCAGAGGAAAAAGCGAATACTAAGCCAGTTATGCTTACGGTGTTTGGTTTAAATCCAGCCCTATGCAGGATTTCAGCCTCACGCGAAAGCCAAATTTGAACTTTCTCTTTGATTTTCGTCAGCAACACTTTCGCCTTCCAAAATCTTACAAAGCCTGTTCTATTTATATTATCGCTTCAGCTATTAATCAAAAGAGGTGACAAAACTGATTTGCATCGAAAAGATTAAAATTAATGGCAAAAGTGTTCTCGGCTTAAAGGTGGAACTGCCAAACTCTCCGCCTCTGCTATTGATGGTTGGCGAAAAAGGCTTTGTTATGTGCGGCTATTTAAACATAGAAGCCGCCGAAAGACTTCAGACTGCAGCAGCGATGGTTAGTGGAGTTAAAAGCTTCCAGGATGTATTAGAAGCCGAAATTAAAGCTGCAACTTCGAGGGCCAAAGAGCTAGGCGTAAATTCGGGCATAAAAGGACAAGAAGCATTAAAGAAGTTGGCTTAAACCCTTTTAACTCCTCAATCTTTATTGATTATAGCTAAGAAAGTTTTAAATAGATGGCTTTCGCATTCATGCATAAGTGGTTGAAATGGGCGATTTCGTTCCACATAGCTAAGTTTTCCTCAAATAAATCATCTACTCAAGAACATTTTGAACGAAAATTCCTTCTTCTGTGGAAAAAGCGTTTAGGAGGAGAAGCTAGAAATGGGTGAAGAGAAAAAGCTGGATATAGGAATTACCGTCAAAAAATCCGAAAACTTCTCAGAGTGGTATACACAGGCCATCCTAAAGTCCGGATTCGCCGACTACGCTCCGGTGAAGGGCTGCATAGTCTTCAGAGAAAGCTCCTATGCAATATGGGAGAAAATACAGCAAATAGTTGACAAGAAAATCAAGGAGAAGGGACATAGAAACGTTTACTTCCCAATGTTCATACCTGAAAGCCTTCTGCGAAAAGAAGCGGAACACTTCGAAGGATTCGTTCCAGAATGCGCATGGGTCACAGTCGGCGGAGACAAACAGCTCGCAGAGAGACTAGCCATCAGACCGACCTCAGAAACTATAATCTATCAAATGTATGCCAAGTGGATTAGAAGCTGGAGAGACCTCCCAATAAAGCTTAACCAATGGTGCAACGTCGTAAGATGGGAGACAAAAGCGACAAAGCCGTTCCTAAGAACAAGAGAGTTCCTCTGGCAGGAAGGCCACACAGCCCACGCAACAAAGGAGGAAGCAGATAAAGAGGTTATGGAAATCCTAGAAATATATAGGGATTTAATGGAAAACTACTTGGCAATTCCAGTTCTTGTTGGAAAGAAAAGTGAAAATGAAAAGTTTCCAGGCGCACTCTATACAACAACGCTGGAGGCCATAATGCCGGATGGAAAAGCGTTACAGATGGGAACTTCGCATAATCTTGGACAAAACTTCTCGAAAGTTTTTGACATAAAATTCATTGGTAAAGACGAAAAGGAGCATTACGTATGGCAGACCTCATGGGGAATATCAACAAGACTAATAGGTGCACTTGTAATGGTCCACGGAGACGACCACGGAGTCATCGTCCCGCCGAAAATAGCTCCAATCCAAGCGGTGGTAATTCCAATATTCTACAAGGAAGTAGAAAGAGAAAAAATACTTGGAAAAGCCAGAGAAATCCACGAAAAAATGTGCAAAGAGGGAATATCAACTGTTTTGGATGACAGAACCGAATATACGCCAGGCTGGAAATTCCATGACTGGGAACTGAAGGGTGTGCCACTAAGAGTTGAGATCGGACCGAAAGACCTTGAGAAGGGACAAGTAACATTTGCAAGGCGAGACACTTTCGAAAGGATAGCCGTTAAGGAAGAAGAAGCTGTAGAGGCGGCGAAGAAGCTTCTTGATGAAATACAGAGCAATCTCTATAATAGAGCCAGAAAATTCCTAGAAGAGCATATAACCACCGTCAAAACTTATGAAGAGTTTAAAAAAGTTCTAAGGGAGAAGGGCGGCTTTATAAGAGCCTGCTGGTGTCTGAGCTCTGAATGTGAGGAGAAAATCAAGGAAGAGACGGGTGCCACAATAAGAATACTGCCCTTTGAAAAGG
>CAYOFB010000052.1:0-6176 GCA_964403145.1 uncultured Candidatus Bathyarchaeia archaeon | reverse complement strand
TCTCTAAGAATACATTTTTGAAACTTATAGTGAGAAAAATCGTAATACAACCTCTCCTAAATGAATTAAATAAGCATAGGAGGATAATTTAACAGGTGAAGATTAATGGATGAAATGGTATTCTTTCCGTTTAGAGAGCGTAAATTAAATCCTAAAGAGATACAAGAACTCATAAAAAAGCTTGCAAAGAAATACAATGTTCCGGTTCCCGAATGGCGCATTGTTGGAGAAAAACCTAAAAAAGAGAAAATAGAAAAGCCAAGGTTCGGCCCTATAACAACCTTTGAAAGGAAAACAATTGATGTTCTCGGAAGTTTCCTGGTGGCATCTGATGGAACATGCTGCATCGAATTTTACGGTCCTCCTACAGAGGAAACGATCAAACATGAATTCAAACACTACGTCGACTGGCTACGTGGGCATCTAGAAAGAGAATCTATCTGAAAAATAAGTATAATGCATAGTTGAAATCCAACACGATAATTCTCTTATTTATTAGAAGAAAAACTAGGTGAAATCAGCCAAACTTACTTGTTTGGGTCCTTTGCCCTCAAACAGATAGCTTATCTCATTCTCTATTAGGGCTATGCGCTGGGCATAGTAGGCGGGCAGATCATACTTTTTGACCAGATGCTTTGCGGCATCCAAGTATTTCTCTATGCCTCCGCGGTAGACTGTTAGGGTGAGGGGCCCTCCGCACTCTGGACATTTGCCCTTTAATGGTGGGCGCCTAAACTTCTTGTTGCATGATTTACAGCGGAAACCCTGCGTAGAAAATGCGCGGAGATTCCCAGCAATATCTCTGAGAAAATGCGTAGTCAAAACCTTTCTAGCCACGAATTTGGCGTTTACAGCCCTAAGCTTCTCGGCCAATTCAAGCTGACTGTTAAGCTTGTCAATCATACGTTTAAATCGCTTATAGGTGCTTTCACGGTTACCCATATTCACGTTTGAAACAGGCGTTGTATAGCCAAAACCTTCAAATTGGCGCGGTGCCCCAAGTCTGTCTATAACCAAATCGATTAGTTCTGCGACATCTTTGGCTTCCATCTCTTCCAAAGTCTTCCTATAAAACTCAACCGGATACTTACCATCAACATCTAGAAGCTGAGCTTGACGTTGAACCTCGCTTGGATTAACAAACGGGTTAATCAGCAGAGGCGCGTCCATTATTCCGCCAATTTGGGCTGGAAGATATTCACGTGAAAAATTAAGCAAAACGTCTAAGGCTAGCATGAGCGCGTCCTCATCTCCGTCACAGTCTCTACGCTTGGCGGAATGCCACAATGGATGAGCATAACAGACATTCAACGGCGTAAATCCAATTATTCGACCTAAAATCCCAACAGAAGTATGCGGAGCCAAGCCAATAACTAAGTGGCCAACCAAGTCTTCCCTAGACTTCACATTATAGTAGCGTGGCAGTCCATAAACCTTCTCTAACAATTCATCAATGAAGTTGGCCACATTCACAAAGTATTCGGCGCAGCTAACCGGAATAATTACATCTTGAATTTTTAATTCGCAAATTTGCTCCGAACTCGTTAACGGCTTTCCATCCACATCACGGGTGTAGCCAAGCTCCCTCAATCGCTCGACGCTAACCCCTATCTCGGCTGGCTTAAAATGCGTTAGAGGGGCATTCGTAGCATCAAATCGGACAGTTCCATCCTTAAAAACTGAAAGGTCATATTTGGCGCGGAGAATCCCCTTCTCGATTATTTCAGGAGTCTTAGATTCGTTGGTTAATCCCTTAACTCCCTTTAGTAGCTGTGGAAACTGCATATTAAGACGTTTACATGCATCTTCTATCAGCTTTCTAACATTGACTGGCTGACGCGAATAACTCCTTGCCTGAACTCGACATGTTGGGCATGCGCTATTGTTGAGAACCTTTCCGCAAAATGGACAGACATTCTGCTTCTTCAACTCAACGCCGCAACGCGGACACCTAGAATAGAAAAAGAAGGCTTCGCCGCAATTTGGGCATTGCTTCCTAACAAGTTCAACTCTAATCTCACCTTTAGAAGCAGCCAATGCCAAGTCGCGTTGAGGCCCACCAGCCAAGCCTACCGGAAACAACACGTGAACAAGAGGCTTCATCTCCCGCCTCTTAGCCTTTTCAGGCCTCCCCATTCTAGCGCCAATAAGCGTTGGAGCCTTATCCCGAACAGTAATGCCGGACAGCTCCCTTATAATCTCGAAAATTGACTTATCTTCAGAAATAGAAACGTCAACCCTATGCCAAGCAAGACAAAAAGCGAGAACGGCGGCGTCATCATCCTCAACAACTATTTTGTCATTTACAAGTCTGTGCGGAACACAAATTCTCTCTAGAGTCTTCTTAACCAGCCCGTCGTTCACGCCAGAAAGCCTAACGACAAGACCGTCTGAAAGCTGCTTTTTGGCCTTCAAAACCCAATTTCGTAGATGCTTGAAAACCCATACTGGCAAAATCTTCCAGAAATAGGTAAAAGTTGGATGGAGAGGAACATTAAGCTTTAAAGAAATCGAAATGGCCTCTCTGGCCGTTGGCTTTTCAAAGAATGGATTATCAATAAAGCCTCTAAGCCTATCAGGAGAAATCCCAGCCGCTTCAGCTGCCCTCGCCAAGTCATTATCAAAATTTTCAGCTATGGCTTCCTCAAGTTCCTGACTCCACCACTCTTCCGCATAGCCAGCTGGCGCCAAAGGCTTGTTATTATAGAGGAAATCTCCATAACTTATGAGGATGTCACCGAGGAAAAGCACCTTGTCTATCGAGTCTTTTATTTCGCCAAAGTTTTCAAGCGTTACACGTACAACCGAGCCGTCCTTTAAGCGAACGATGGGAGGCTCTATACCATCAACTGGAAGCACTACTCCGCCTTTACCGGGCAGCTCCAAACGAAGCTGAGTTCCAGCCGCGAGGAATCCTTGCAAAACAAGCATGGTAGCTGGATGAATTCCCACAGCGGCTAAGCCAGTATTCCTTGCTCTTCCATATCTTAGGCGAAAGCCTCCGGGCTTGGATGGAAAAGAGAATATGGGTCTGCCAGCAATCACCTCGTCCATAAAGCCAGCCGACTTCTCCTTTTCAGTCTTCTTTATGGTTTTCAGCCAATCCCAACCCTCGATTCCAAGCTTTTCAACTATGGCCCAAACCTTGGCGGCTCTACCAATTATGCCATCATTGACAACTCTTAAGGCGCCACCTCTCACCCTATTCGTCTCAACTCTAGGCAAGTTTCGATAAGAGGAAACCTCAACAGGGTCGGATTCCGTCCCAGTAACCTCTACGGGTATTCTTTCCAAAGCCATACGAAGCTGCTCGTCAGAAACGTGATACTGGAAACGGGCAACTTGACGCTCATAAATTCTAATTTCCTCAATGAAACGGGCAATCTCCTCTTCTGTAGGTTTGTAGCGGTCAAGTCCCAGCAAGCGCCTAACAAAGTCGCCAACAACAAGCGTTAAGGCTTGCTCAGTCCCGCCAGCAGAACGAATAGGCCCAGCAAAATAAATAGCCAAATACTTAGTATGGTCAAAATTCTCTTTGATTGCTACTTTGGCTACTCCTTGAAGGGGCGCCGCAGTTATGCCTTCAGTCAGTATCGCCAAAGCTGTTCTAACAGCCTGCTCAGCCGCTTTTTCAGGAGAATAACGCCCAAACTTCCCATAAATAATCTCCTCCGCTACTTTAAAGGCAATTTCCTCTCTTGGCAGTTTACTGCTTAAGTTTCTAATGCTTTCAGCCACACCCGGAGGGCCTACGAGGCCTTCCACTAGGCCAGCTAGGTCTTTGGCAATTTCGCATTCCGGCTTTAAGGCTGGGTCTAAGCCCTTCTCCCTCGCCCTTTCGGCTATTTGGCGAAGCCTCTCCAGTTCCTTTTCTAGACTGAAAACATATTGCCTGTAGTCTTCACTCATTTCAGCAGAGTTCAATTTGGATTCTCCAATTTAGAATTTGACAGCTTCGCCTAGAATATTTCGCTTTTCAACACGAAGCAGTTAATTGTATAATTATTCTGTGTAGATTCTACATAGAATTATGGCATGCCAATTTTCTTTCGGTCTTCCAGTAGCCTTCTGATAGGCTTCTTTAGCCATTTGTGAACGTTTATCGGCGCATTCCTTACATTTAATGTGTCTAAGGTCTGAAGGCCCATCACAGACCCCGCAATTTAAAAGCAAAACTTCGCCGAGACCCCGCAACGTCGTCCAAGCAAATTCCTTTTCATCATATTCAGGAGTAAAGTCCGGCCAAACATCAAAAAGGTCCTCCTTGCCCAAAGCCTTCTTCAAAGAATTAAAAAATCTTTCAAAACAAGTCATTTTCTACTTTTCACCCCAGCCCTAATTCCCTCAACAATTTCGCCCACCTTACCCTTTACATTAGAATTCTCAACAACATTTCCAGTAACGATTATGTTGGCCCCAGCCTTAACAGCCGCCGCAGCATGCTCAGCAGACCTTATTCCACCGCCAACAATCAAAGGAATACTAACCGTTTTCCGAACTGCAAAAATCATTTCAGGTGGAACTGGGAGCTTGGCCCCGGAGCCAGCCTCCAAATATACAAAGCGCATTCCCAAATATTGCGCCGCCAAGGCATGAACAGCAGCAAGTTCAGGCTTGTCATAGGGAATAGGCGTAGCTCTTCCAATAACCCCTGCAGTTCCACCCTCACCGACAATAATGTAACCCATAGGTATAGGCTCAAGCCCAAAACGTTTAACCAGCGGCGCACCCAGAACTTGAGCACCGATTAGAAAGTAGGGATCAGTAGAATTCAATAGCGACATAAACCATATGGCGTCAGCATAACGGCTTATCCCAGTTATGTTGTTTGGAAAAAGTATTACTGGCGCATGGGTAGCTCGCTTTATAGCCTTAACAACATTGTCCAGATGCGATACAGAAATGAAGGTTGAGCCTCCAATCATGACGGCGGATGAACCGGACACTACAGCGTCCTTTGCTATTCTTGAGGCCGCTGAAGAAGTCACTTTTTCAGGGTCTATGAGAGTTATGTGTATAGCTCCATTTTTCTGAATCTCATTCAGTAAATAGTTTTCAATTTTCCCTAATTTCATATAGATTACCTGCTCACCGTCTTAGCGTAGAACCTGTCGGTGAAAAGGCAGTATGCATCAACTTCTTGGAACACTGGCTTTATTGGAAACTCGTCTTCTAGGCCGCAGCTTCCGCATCTAACTACGGCGCGTCCCTCATCCTTATAAAGCTCAACTCTCACAGCCATCTTTCCGCAGTTTGGACAAACAAATATTCTAGGCAACTTCTTCTTTGGAATGCGAATGACCTTTCTACGTCTACGACCCATATGGAAATCCTCATATTTCCCTTAATCCAATAATTGAAGTCTACTATTATCCCTTAAATAGTTGACTCAAAATGGCTGAAAGGTGAACAATTTGAAGCTAACTCCACAAGTTTTAGAACTTAACTGGGACGACGTAACTGAGAGAATTAAGAATTTCATAAAAGATTATGTTGAAAAGGTAGGCGCAGAAGGCATAGTTCTCGGAATTTCCGGAGGAGTCGACAGCTCAACTGCCGCCGCTCTCTCAGCTCTAGCAATAGGTGGAGAAAAAGTTCTAGGCCTAATAATGCCTGAAGAGGAAACATACAACCCAAAAGATATAGAGGATGCAAAGAGGGTAGCAGAAAAATTTGGCATAAAAACAGAAATCATTGACATCTCAAATATCCTCAAAGCCTTCTACACGGCTATACCCAACTTTAATGAGCAAGATAAAGTCAGCAAGGGAAACATCAAAGCCAGAACAAGAATGATATGCATCTACTATTATGCGAACGCCCAAAACAGAATAGTTGTTGGAAGCTCAGACAAGTCTGAAACAATGATGGGCTACTTCACAAAATGGGGAGACGTAGCAGCCGACATTTCGCCGCTAATGGACTTATACAAAACGCAAGTAAGAAAGCTTGCACTTCATATAGGCGTACCAAAAGAAATAGCGCTAAAACCTTCAACTCCAGCCTTATGGCCAAACCAAACAGCCGAACAAGAACTTGGAATAAAATATGAAGTTTTAGACCTAATCCTCTACGGCCTAGAAAGATTCATGAAGCCGCAAGAAATCGCCAGCCAACTAAGCCTACCAGTAGGAACTGTTGAAAAAGTGAAGGCACGGTGGATAGCGAATGAACAT
>CAYOFB010000051.1:1244-6190 GCA_964403145.1 uncultured Candidatus Bathyarchaeia archaeon | reverse complement strand
GACTTGGAGTCGAACTGGTCGATTTGAGAGAGATGCACTGTTGTGGAGATTATATTAAAAGCGTAAACATGTTCGCAGCAACATACATGGCGGCAAGAATTCTGGCACTCGCAAATGAAACGGGCATCAAAAACCTACTTGTCCCATGCAGCCGATGCCACTTCACTCTATCTGAAACCCAGCATCTGCTTGAAGAAAACAAAAATCTCAAGAAGAAAGTGGTTGCATTACTTAAAAAGGAAAAACTCAACTACTCTTCAGACATCAAAATATGGCATATCATAGACTTCATACATGATGTTATAGGCGTGGAATTCATTAAGCAAAAGGTTAAAAAAAGCCTAAAAGGCTTAAAGTTTGCCAGCCACGTGGGATGTCAAACAATTCGGCCAAGCAGCATAAAAAGAGTAGACAATCCCGAAACCCCTCGGAAACTCGACGAATTGATCAAAGCCTTAGGTGCAGAAAGCCTAGAATACCCTGAGAAACTAGACTGTTGCGGTGCGGCCTTAATGTCTTCACATCAAGAAGCAGCTCTAACTTTAGCAGGCTCAAAACTCAAGGCTTTACAAGAACTCGGCGTAGACGGCCTCATCGACTCATGTCCAGCTTGCCACACAATGTTCGATATAAAGCAGAAAAACGCTGCGACAATAATCGGCGGCAAACTAGCCATGCCAGTTCTTTATTACACCCAGCTTCTCGGAATAGCCATGCAAATCAATGTGGAAAAACTGGGTTTACACTTAAACCAAAGCCCAGTAGAAAAAATCTTGGAAATTAGCTCAAGCTAGAGATTGATGAAGGAGCGGATTTATGCTGGTACCGACTTAACCGGGTCGAGAAAGTAGACTAGAGTGTCATAAAAGTCGAAGATTACAAGCTTAATTGTGTCCATTAACTTTTTACGTTGAAATTCTAAAAAACTTGATACATTTATTGACCCTAGCTCCGTATGAGTTTATGGATGGTTCTTGTGTTAGTCTTTCCACATTTCCTTTTGGTGGGTGCGCAAAACGCCTAAACGTATAAATATGCACAAAGTTTTAAAAATAAACTGGGAGAATAGCATGTCTGAAGAATGCTCCCATGGTGAAGTAGAGCTTTTGGGGGAACAGAAAGGTGAAAAGGGGGTAAATCGATACTACAAATGTCTAAAATGTGGGGCAATATTAATCCTATCAGAAAACGGAGCCCTTTACCAAGTGTCTAAAGAAAAACAAAAATGATAGTTGGCCCTTCGAAATTTCAGTAAGCAGATAATTGGGCTTCAGCTTAAAGTAAGGTAAGTGCGTATGAAGAAAGTAATTGTGGCTCTCGCCTTGTTATTCTTTGTAACAGGAATAATTTTGGTATTTTCTATACAAGAAACCCGCGTAGAAGAAGTCGTTGTAGATGAATGGAATCCTATAACCCCCTCAATATTGTACCCGCAAAACGTTACTGGTTGGGCTTTCATGGTGTTGACATCAAACGGAACTTTCTTGGAATTGAATATCTCAGCCTCAGGTACGGTGAGAATTATAATAGGAAAACTCATTTTCTACAATGAGACTACTGGACAAGAAGTCTGGAATAACGTTATCTTTAATCAAACTGGAACAATTTTCACCCAAAAAGTTGAAATTGCCGGAAAAAATGTAGATTTTCTTGAAATCAAAAATGAAGGAACAAACCCTGTCAACATATCCGGTAGTATAAAGAAGATGGGGAGTGCATGTCAACCATTCTACCCTTACTCTGGTTTGGGAACATTAGCAGTACTATTAGGATTATTCATGCTAACTTATGGGATTCTGGCTAAACCACGCACGTCAAAACGTCAGCATAAGATAAAACACGGTTTTCGTCGTTAACTTCTTTTTCCGTCGATTTTGGAGGTAAAGCGAAGGGGTTTGACGAAATTGTTTCTCGTTTTTCTCAGCCATAAACCACCTTGATAGACGGTATTGGAAGCTACTTGTGAGTAAGTTTGAAATTGACGAGGAATCGTTGGCGGCACTAGCTGATATGATGGAATTTGAAATTTACGATTCGCTAAACTCCCCTACCGACTTAACAATACCTTTAAATCTTCTTCCGTAAGATGCTCGTCAACTCATTAAACGCCCTCTTACCCTTCAAGCTCCTAGCCTCAAATAAAGCCTAAGCAGAAAATTTCTCCTATCCTCCTACCCTTAGCCTTTTCAAGCAACTCCGTAGCATCATCCGGAACCTAAATAGTCACATATCCGCTCAACGACTTCACCATAATACAAATAATAACATTTCTGAAAGTTCGCACGCACAATCAATTTAACAAAAAATAACAGAAATTCCAAAAGAACCAAGAAAAAGAGGGAAAATTGCGGGGGAATATCGCCAGTCCGGGTTCAAATACCTCATCCCGGCCACTTTTCCCAGCCTCGATCACTTTTAATGTTCAGCATTTTATTTATTTTCCTTTTCGGAAGCAGTAGACCGCCTTTTGTATTTTATAGCTTAATGTAGTAGTGCGTATTGCGCATACACTTATAGAGTCTAAGACATAAACGGCTGCTAGGCGTCTATCTATGTAACTTTACGGAGGAGTATGCCAAACTTGATTATGACTGGTAGTAGGAATATTATGGTGAGTATTAGATGGGGTGGAATTAGTGGTATGGGCACGTCTGTTGGAAATTTCAATAGTGTTGGTGAAATTAAGGTGAATATTGGTATTATTAGAGTGATTGTTGTCATTTTTTGGCTGTGAAGCAAGTTCTGAATATCTTTGGTTTTCAACATGACTAGGATTAAGGTGAGAAACATTGCTGTTTCGGCTATTACGTTGATTGGATTTTTTATTCCTAGTTCTATGCCGTACTGATCCGTTGTTACGGGCCAAAAAAGCTGGATTTTTCCTCCTACAAAATAGTCGCCTATTAGCGGGTGTTGAATGAGAGCCAACAGGTATGGTGTTGCTCTTTTCCCATATAAAGTGAATACTGGAATGAAAATTATGAATAATGCCAATATTGAGTGTGTTGGCCCCCTATGTTCGATGAACGGAACCAGAATGTCTATGTCCGGAATAACAGAGAGAGCGAAAATTAATGGCAAGTTAATTTCCGTTCTTAGCACTTTGGATGCTGACTTGCTGATTATGTATCCAAGCGATAAGTGACCTACAGCGTACGAGATTCTTTCCTCCGCTTCCCTTAACATCATAGATGCGACTAAATAAATTTACGTATAAATTGAGACTATGATAATGTATATTTTATCAAGTATATGCACATCCTTTTGACTTCTTTATGTTTTCTTTGTAATTAATTATGGTGATTCAAACTTTGGATTAATTAGATCAGTATTTTCGGCCTCTTTTGAGTTTTTGGCTTAAGCCTCGCTTTTGTTTATTATATTATAGTTTCAGTTAAACTTATAACGTTCCGATTCTGAATAACAATTGTCTAGTTAGGTTTTGTTAAGCTGAGAGCTGAATTATGTTGCCGTCCAAGCGTAGGTCCCGTATTGAGCTTATTAGAGAGATTCTAGTTGAGGCACTTGAGGCACGGAGCAAGACTAGAATAATGTATCGTTGCAACATGAATCTCCAGTGTTTTAATCGATACATGAATGAGCTTTTGAATCACGGCCTGTTAGTGAAAGTGAGGCATCAGTCTAAAAATGGCTTTTTATATAAAACTTCCGAGAAAGGAAAACAATTATTAAAAGCCTTAGACGAGATTGCAAAATTACTTCCAGGCTAGTTTATCTTAGTCCTCTACTAGGAACTTCCACTCCGGATTTAACGCTACAGCATCCATTTCTAAATTGTATCTAACTATTTTTTGTTGCGCCAAAAGCTTTATTGCCTTCTTCAAGTTCTCTTCTGGTACTCCAAGTTTTTCGGCGACTTCGCTCAGCTTATGCCATTCACAGTTTCCAATAATTCGAAGAAGCATATCAATTTTTTTCAATCTATATCATCTAAAGATTAGGGTTAGGCTTATTTAAAGCTGTAAGAAGCTTTAATACAGTTAAAATTTCTAAAATTCTATGTTTTTTATATCAATGTTCTATATTTAAGATGAGTACAATGCGTTTGTGAAGAGTAACGCTGAGTCTTTTTTAGAAAAATTTATTATTTTTATAGAACATTTGTCTAGATTTTTCATTCTTATCCCTTTAAATATAACCGAGTTCAGTTTATCATAACAGCTGGGGAGAAGAAGTAGTAAGTCAAATAGTTCTCCTCCGCTCCTGTCAGGGAGGGAGCATTAATAGCTTCGAATATTGAAAAATGGATTGAATTCAGAAAAGAGCTAAAAGAAGAATGGAAAAGACTTTGGCGAGAAAGATTCGATGACAAATATAGGGGAGAAGGAGTAGCCGTAAAAAACTACCCGTTACTTTTTGTGGACAAAGGAACGGTTATAGTTGCAACTAAGAAATATAAACCCCCAAGCTTTTCCGAAATAGTCAGAAACTGGGCTGAAAACTTCAATGTTACAATTCCCTCCCTGATTTCACCTCCCCATCCAAGTGTTGGCGGATGGAGGAAATTCATAAAAACTCATATTAGAAAGCCTAAATCTGAACGTAAAGCTTTATATGAAGCCCAAAAGCCCGAAAAGAAGTTGCAGTTAAAGAAGGGCGGAAGGGGCTGGCTTCACAGTTTCTAGTTTAGTTTTCTGATCCCTAAAATAGGTGATTTCATTGGGATATAGGAGTAGATTGGAGATTATAGCTGATATTTTGAAGGCTGCAGGCAACGGTGCAAAGAAGACTAGGATAATGTATTTTGCAAACCTCAGCTATAGTCTACTTGAGAAATATCTAGCCGCTGTAATAAAGGCTAGAATGTTAGCTAGCAACGGCGACAAGTATGAAATTACAGAAAAAGGAAGAGTTTTTCTAGAAAGATTTGAACGTTATTCTAAAAAACTTTCAAGAATTAACAAGGAACTAAAGGCAATAAAGTT
>CAYOFB010000051.1:0-1144 GCA_964403145.1 uncultured Candidatus Bathyarchaeia archaeon | reverse complement strand
TAAGGGAGGAGGCTGCTGAACGTAGTCGCTGGGATTTTATGGTTAATTTTGTTGGTTCGATTATAGGATCAGTTTTAATAATTGCGGTAAGCTTTAGTTTTTGGACATTATTCAAAAGGAAGCGTATATTTAGAGGTAGAAAGATAAGGATTGAAGATTATCGTGCCGTTTTCTTTATCGTCACATTCATTGTAGCCTTGATTGTTGCTTCTCCAGCGTTGAGTAGAGTCCTAGTTTATCCGAGAACCGAGTTTTTCACTGAACTTTGGATATTGGATTCAAATCATAGGGCTGAAAACTATCCCTTTAATATTACTCGAAACCAGAACTATACTATTTACCTTGAAATTAGAAATCGTTTAGGTAATTGCTCTTATTATACTATTGAAGTTAAGTTTAAGAACCAAAGCCAACATTCTCCTTCAAGCTTCGGCCCAATTGAGAATAGAACACCCAGCCCGCTTAAATCGCTGTACAACATTTCAGCCTTTGTAGCTGACGAGCAGATTTTAGAGTTGCCATTAACCTTCTCCTTTGATTATGCCTATAACGAGAACCTTTCCAGAGTAAACTTCAAAAGCCTAACACTAAATGGTGTCACGCTAGATTTGTCAAGTTATGTTGCCGAATGGAATGCGACAAGAAGGGGATGTTACGGATTCCTTTTCTTCGAACTTTGGCTTTACAATAATGTAGACAGCTCGTTTAAATATCATGGACGTTTTGTTGGATTATGGCTTAACATGACAATATTTAGTTAAATCTTGTTAATATGCGCTTATAATTCGAGTGTTTCTAAGCGTGTTTAAATTGAGCGCCAGAAAGTTAAGGATTGGAGTTGTCGGCTTCGGAAAGATGGGCATGCTGCATGCGGGCATAGTGAACGCCTTGCCTGAAGCCCAACTTGTGGCTGTATGCGAAAAAAATGGTTTAATTAGAAAATTTTTGAGGAAGATTTTAAAGGGCGTTGCCGTTGTTGAGGATGTTGAGAAGCTTTGCCAGATGGATTTAGACGCCATCTATGTGACTACACCTATAAGTTCGCATTTTCCTGTTGTTAAAAGCCTCTACGAAAGTAAAGTTGCCTATAACCTGTTTGTGGAGAAGACGCTTGCATCGAACTTTAAAGAGGCAAAGGAAATTT
>CAYOFB010000050.1:0-6277 GCA_964403145.1 uncultured Candidatus Bathyarchaeia archaeon | reverse complement strand
TTAAGGTTATTTTGAAGTTTCTTCCAGGAGTTAAAACTTTAATTTTGCCACAATATTCGTTAGGCTTTCCATTTTCGTCATAGCCCAATCCTGTATACTCGCCGTTTAAGTCTAGAACTATGACTGTTGCGCCATAATGGATGAGGCTTAAAACCAGAAGCTTAGAAAGATGGGACTTTCCAGTCTCCTTCTTGCCAGTAATTATGTTTAGTCTTCCATCCAGCGATTGGGCGTCAATAAAGAGCTGGGACTTCTCCTTCGTTTCTCCTAGATAAATTGGAAACTTTCCGTTGATTTCAGCCATGGAGAAAAGCTTTGAAACTGGAATTTTCCTTATGGTTGAGTGAATTCTTGACGGAAGCCAAGCAGTATTATTTGTTAATTGTCCATTTTCTATTGCAGCCCTAATCTTGCATACTAGAACTCTAGCGTCCTGAATAAGCGTTATTTGAGAGAAGACTTCCAGCGGGTCAACTACCTCACCTTCGATATATTCTTGTTCTTGGGAGCATTCTCGCAGAATTTCTTCAAGAATTCCTGGAACATTTGCGAATTGAATGTCAATTATTTGAACAAGCAGCGCCCTTCCAGCTTTCTTATCCTCAATTATTAAGTAATCTCCTTTTTCGAATTGCTCCGTTGGAAGACAGACGATTTGAACAGTGTTTCCCTCTTTCTTATAGAGCTTCACCTTAATGTAATCCTCTCCGTAAGCGCTTTCAAGTTTCATGGCGTGTCCCATAGGGTCCAAACAAAATCTTCCTGATGCTTATTCTATCAAAAATCCTCAAATTATAACGCTCATTCAAATAGCGTTGAATTCCTACAATCTCATTTGCCGTAAAAGTTGAAAATATATGAGCTAAACGCAAAGTTTCGGGATAACCGTCAACAATTAAGTCGCTCGCCAGAAGCTTCTCAACAGCCCTTATTCCCTCTTTTTTTGGAAAACCGCGGTAAATGTCAAGTCTAAAAACTTTTGAACCATTAAGCTTAGCCAAATAAACTCTTCCAAGATTCTTCATGGTTCCATATCTAAATGGAAGGTTATCCAGTTCGACTAGGCATGGATGAGGAAGCTTGAATGCAAAGTCTGAGATTTGAAGGCCGCCGACTCTGATTCTGCTAATTTTCGAAATAGCCAGGACAATGTTTTTGTTCTTCTTCGCAATTTCCATGATGTTCTGCATTGTTGCCGCGGGCTTTTCCGGAGTTCCTGCCGTAAGGGAACCATCCAAAAGGATTAGGCTGTTACACATAGAGGAAGCCAGACTTAGGTGGAGCCATTTCTCGAAGATGCTTGTGATTTTGCTCTGCAAATAGCTAATTTCTGGCGCAATTGTTACGTCGTAGGCTTCGTTTAGAATGCTTATTGGATGGCTTCCGAAAAATCGGTAAAGTTCTCCCTTATTTTCTTCAGTTATGTGGAGCGGAAAAGGGCCAATTTTCAAGTATCGATACTTTCCGTCTTTCCGGTAGACTATTGCGCCTCTTATTGCTATTACAGTGCCATTTATTGTTTCACCCACTTTTATGCTTGAGACGTCGATGGCTGCCACCGGCACTTCTTCATCGGCTTGGCTAAGCTTGATCAATTTGATTTTTTGCGTGTTTATTGAATCTATATTGTTTTCAATTTGTGTTTCATGTAGGCTTTTTGTATGTAAAGTTTTGAGGGTTCTTATGCTTAGTTCTAGGAATTGTTGCGGAAATTCTGTCAAAGGTGGAAAATTATATTTTGGTGTTGTTGAAATATGTAATTGTTCAGTCACCAAGATTCACCAATAGGCAAGTGTATGAACATGTTATATTTAAATATTGCGCATGTTCATTTTGAACAATTCAATAATCAATAAGTGAACAAAAATGGAAGAAAAGAAAGGAAGGGAGGAAACAGCGGAAAAACCTCCAATAAGGCTTAAAATGAAAGTTGGAAACATAGAATTCGAAATAGAATGCCGAGAAGATCAGCTCAAAAGCACAGTTGAACAAATACTTTCAACAATAACCCAGCAAGCGAAAACAGTGCCAGAAATCATAGAACCAACAGCAAAAGTGCCGGCCCGTGCGGAAACATGCAAGGGAATAATAACAAAGCTTTGGCAGGAGGGATGGTTTGCAACTCCGCGAAGCCTAGGTGATGTTCATAGCGAGATGGCGAGAAGAGGCTATCACTATGACAGAACAGCCGTTGCGCATGCACTAATAGACCTAGTCAAAGAGAATATACTCACAAGAGATGGAAGGCCAAGAAGATACAGATATGCACAGAAGAGACCGCCAGCAAGCTTTTGATGAAACATGAAATTAGCTCAGTCACTTTATCTTGCTAATTTCAATTCGGAGTAGGCAATTTCCCTTAAATATTTCACATCTTCAAATTAGGTTAGAGAGGCAAGGCTATGAGTCGAGTTTGCGAATGGGTTCTGGCTGCTGATGAAAGAATAGGGTTTGCAATGCTAATAGACGAGCTTGGCAATATATTATGCATGAAGTCAGTTGGATATTATGAGATTTCAGAGGACCTTGCCTATAGACTTGGAGACACGCTTGCAGTTTTAATCGGCGGAATATTCAAGGAGCTTTCAGCCCTTCACGGCCAATTCGAGTATGCAATGGTTAAGCATGGAAGAACGGTATTTGTGGGACTCAAGCTTGAGGAAGGCTACCTAATATTCTCTGCAAAAGAGGATGTTACGCCAGAAATAGTGCGGAGAGTAAGAGAAACCGTAGAAATCTACAAGAAAGAAGGAAAGTAGACTAGGAAATTTTAGCTCTAATTTTTGGCAGAACATGCCTCTGGAAAAATCTTACTCCAAAATCAGTTATCCTATACTCATCATTCTCGGTTTTAGCCACCAATTTTTCCCTACACAGTTCGCCGAGCCGCGTGCTCACTATTTTGGTACTTTTTCCAAGCCCTTCGCGGAGCTCCTCTTTAGAAAGATAATCCCTTTCTGAAATTCCAAGCTTATAGGCTATATACATTCCGAGAAGATTCAACATTAAAAACTCTCTATCCGTAAGTTTACTTTTTGAGATTAATATATGCGGGCCTTCCCTCGAAATTTCAATTATTCCTTTCAAATCTTCAATTATTCTTTCCAAATCGACTGTAAGCATTATATCCTTCAAAATTTTTATTGCCGGAAAAGTTTTCGCGAAGAAGCGGTTTATCAGAATCCAAACTTCCTCTGGCTTTCCCCTGAAGGTTTGTTCCAACTCTCCAAACTTTACGTGAACTGTTACTTCGTCTTCTTGGCTCAAGATTCTTGTCCTCTAAGTTTGGGAAGCACCTCGTCTTCTATCCATCTCTTTCCTTGAACCGTCAATTTAAAGTCTGGCTTTGAGGGATTAGGCTTGAAGACAAGTCCTCTCTTTGTCATTTCATTCAGCCTCGCCGGAACCATCGATTTTATTCCGCTTGATTCCAAAAGCTTCGATATTTGAGCCGCAGTCGCCATGTTATCCTCCATTGAATAGAGTATGAGGCCTATAGCCTCGTAATGGGTAAGCTTCTTTCGCGTTGTAATTACTGGCCCCTCAGTTGTGAATTCAACTATTCCTTCAAGTTGAGCCTTTATTGGAGGCGTGAGCCTACCCGAAATTAGGCTTGTAACTTCCTCTATGAAGTTTTCCGGTATTGACTTTATAATTTCAAGTAGTTCTTTTGGATTTTCCCCTTCTAGGACTATTTCTCCGAATGGCGCCTTAATTCTTGTTTTTATTCTTCCCATTTATGTTTCCTCCTTTTCTGCGAGTATGTAGACGTATCCCTCTTCTGTTTTCCATCTTCTCACATGTCCCTTCTTCACGAGTCTGTTGAGCACTCCTGAAAGAGTTGAAATTGGATAATGGATTGCATTTGCCTCTAGGGCTTCTGAAAGTTCTCTTAGGGTTCTTGGTCTCCATCTTCCCCAATCTGATTCTAGAAGCTTTAAAACGGCTTTGCTGCAGCTTTCGGCTTTAGAAATTTGTGGGTATGGAAGAGGGATTCCCCTTAACTTGGCCTTTTCCTCTTCTTTTGGCGCAGTAACACTTACAATGGAAGCCTTAACCCGTATATTTTTGAAGGCTTCTGAAACATTCTTCATTAGTTCTGGAAGCTTCTCAATTGTCTGCAAAACTTCTTGGCGTTTTCCACATATTTCTATTTCGTGTTCTCCCATTCGAACCCTAAACGAAAAAGGAGATTTTCCCTCTTTCCCAGTATCTTCTGTCTTAACGTTCTTCTTCGGCAAGTTAATCACAACATCAATTCATAGCTTTTAGCATTTAAAATTTAGTATAGCATTCAATAAGCTTCGAAGCTTAAGCGAAGTCTTCAAGATATTCTTTAAGCAATCTACTAACTTTCTTTGCATCAATCCTTCCTCTATACTCTCGCATAATAATTCCCATCAAAGGTCCAAAAGCTTCCCTTCCGCGCTGTTTGACAATTTCCATGTTCTTCTCAACTGTTTCCTTAACTATGCGCTTAATTTCCTCCTCTGGAAGCATGGATAAGCCTAAACTCTTAATTGCATTTTCAACACTTTCACCTTCATGTTTCGAAAGCCAAGTAATAACCTCTGGAATAGCTTCTTTAGCCAATTTTCCCGCACCAACAAACTTGAAAATTTCAATAAGTTTTTCATCGGAAACTTTCCAAACTTCAACTCCGTCACGCTTCAACGCTTTCATGGTTTCAGTTAAGGTGACTGCAATCAAAGTTGGCGTAACATTGGTTTCCTTTATTATTTCCTCAAATAGTTCAGAATACTCTGAGTCAAGAACTTGATTTGCAAGTTTCCGATTAAGTCCATAATCTTTCATTAGGCGTTCAAGTTTTTGTTCTGGAAGCTCTGGAAGCTTCGCTTTCAATTTTTCAATGTAGTCTCGGCTGATCTGTATTGGCGGGACGTCGGTTTCAGGATACATTCGTGCTGCGCCGGGTCTAGGCCTCATATATCTGGTTGAACCGTCAGGATTTGCGGCCCTAGTTTCTTCCGGAACTCCGCGGAGAGCTTCCTTTGCCCTTTCAACAACCGCTTTTAAAGCATCTATGGCATTTTCTTCAATGTCAGCTACGAAAACGACAGCGTCATTCTCTTCAGCTCCAACTGCTAAACGCAGCTTTTCAACTTCTTCCTTGGTTATTCTATAGGCTGGCAATTCATCTGTATGGAATATTCCGCCTACTCGACCCCAGAATTTCGCTCTATCTGCCATTTCTTTTCCAAGCCTCATTCCAGGTGCAAGCTCAAGCTTTAACAAACCAGCAAACTTCGGCAGTTTAACCGCCAAAACTTTCTTTCCCTGCTCTATCGCCTTCTTGACGACTTTGCACTCTGTTTCTTTGAAGATTTCGGTTACTTCGACAAATTCTTCCTTTATATCCTCCTCTTTTAATCCGCGGGCTTTAAGTTCATCCCTTATTTTTAGTAGGTTAAGTTGACGTTTAACCTCATTTTCAATTACGACTGGTAATAGTTCGAGTTCTTGGACACCCTTCACCTCGATTAGGGCGCCCTGCTTTATTGAAATGTTTAGGTCCTGCCTTATCGTTCCCAAGCCCCGCTTTACCTTTCCAGTCACCCGCAGAATCCTTCCAATTGCAAAAGCTACTTCTTCAGCTTCTTTCGGAGAGTAAATTACCGGTCCAGTTGTAACCTCGATTAGAGGTATTCCGAGTCTGTCAATTCGATAGCGCACGGTTGAGCCTTCACGTCCCATTATTCTGGCTGCATCCTCTTCGACTGCAATGTGTTGTATCGGAATCCTTTTCCCTTTAATGTCTAGTTTGCCGTTTAGGGCTACTATGCATGTTCTTTGAAAACCAGTTGTGTTGGAGCCGTCTATTACGGTTTTTCTCATTACATGAATTTCGTCTACCGGCTTTGCGTTAAGCATTAGGGAGACTGTAAGCGCTATTTCTACAGCTTCCATGTTTAAGTTATGCGGAGGCTCCTCATCCATCTCCACCAGGCAAGAAGTCGCCTCATTCGCTTCATAAAGTATTTTTACTCCTTTTTGAAATTCAAAGTATGCTGCGGGATCTATTTGGCCAAGCTCGCTCTGAGTAGGCCTCAACCTACGAAGAAAGGTTATTTCCGGCTCATCCTTAAAGAGTTGAGGCCTACAACTACAGAAAAGCTTATGAGAAGTGTCAAGTTGCTGATGAATTTCCAATCCGACCTTAAGGCCGACTTCAGAATAATCAATTTTCACACTTGTTTCCTCCAACTATCCATAAAGCGTTCTTTCAGAATATTCATGTGCAATATTCATTTTAAGC
>CAYOFB010000049.1:0-6346 GCA_964403145.1 uncultured Candidatus Bathyarchaeia archaeon | reverse complement strand
GTGGAAAGCATACGGTTATTGATATGTCTGCTGTGACTGTTAAACCTTGATATTCATTTCCGGCTGTGGGTGGCATCCAAACGCTGATTTGTAGCATAACGCTGCCTTTCGGTGGGACGGTCCTCTTTCCATAAACTTTTATGCCGTCACCTAGATTGCTTAGAGTTCCGTTATAAAGGAGGTTTGGTTTTCCCCATACGCCTCTTCCAAGTTCTAAAATTTCTATTTGTAGTCCGGTGGCTAGGTAGGTGTCTCCTTCAAAGGTGGCGTTGATCATGCATGTTCGGAAGGGTAAATTGCCGACATTTATTACTTTTAGGTATTTGGTTATTTTTGGGCTGCCTGGATAGAAGTATCCGTTTTTTCTGGGTTGAATAGTGGAATTTTTGGGGAAATTTCCATGTCTATTTTTGGTTTTTTGCCTAAGAGTAGGATGCATGCGGATGATGAAGGTCGGTTAGCCATGAAAAATATCATAGATGATATTAAAATGATGGTGAATGCTGATGTGAAGATTTGTTTGTTTTTCAATTTTCTTTCCTGCTTTTGTTGTCTATAAATAGTTTAAACAAAAGGGGAGAAAAAAGGTTTTATTGGTGGTTTTATGCGTTTAAGGAACTTGTTCTAAACGGAATGTAATGCTGAATGTCACGCTGTCGCCCTGTATGAGGTTGTCGTCAATGTCAACCCATTTGGTTCCGTCCCATAGCCTTAGATCACTGTCCAGCTTTACTCTGAAGAAGAAGGCTACCTCTTGACCAGGATTAAGTATATCATCCGGTAAGTAGCCAAGTGTTCCGTAGGTATTGCCACCTAAGCCATTGAGGCCGGGAGTTCCCCAAGGATGAGGCGGTCCTGCTTGCCATTGGCTGTAGAGTCTTGATGGGCAGCTCCAGCCTGCAGGTCCCCATCCAATTGTGCCTCCAATATCCACTTCTTCACTTACCTCTGCAATGAACCATCCTTCTTCATCATTGCGCTCTATGATTATGACATATTGCTTAAGGTCGTCCGGTATTTCATCAGGATGAATTCCCGGCTTAAGATATTGACCAAGCTCACCTTCAGAAGATGCATACGGTTGACTTTCAGCCGCCTGCTCCGGCTCCTCTATTCCATTCTCATTATTAGTGATTACGCTGAAGGTAACAGACACCTTGCCGGGTAATGTGCCAGCATTCTTCAGAACCCACTTATAGTATCCTGTATCATCTCCCGGCTTCATGTTGGACAATGTTATGTAAACTACGTTTGGGTCGTCGTTTCCGTCGACTTTTAGGTCTAGTGTTCCCGCTGTGAATGTGTTGCCTTCGCTTGTTTCAGTATCGCTAAAGTAGGCGTACGTTCCCCATCCAATAGCCAAACCTAAAACGCCAATAATAATCAGACTTACCAGTATCTTCTTGTTCATTTACGCATCACCTCTCCCTTCTCCGCGGGCTATCATCAGGCCTCAGCTGGGCTCAGCCAAAAGCCAAGCCCAGCCTACACCCTTTAACGGGGCCTCCCAGTTAGTGCCCCGGGTTAGGCCGACCTAACCCACGCCTAGCCGGCTAAGCCTAACCAAAATATAATCAGAAGCAGAATCCAAATATAAAACATCATGAAAAAATCTTCTAGAGAAATCAACAAATCAAAAATCAGACATATTCTCCCTCAAACCCTCAAGCTCAACCTCCAAAGCCACAACAGGATTCTCCAGATCAAAATTCTCCAAAACCTCCGGATGTATCTCACCTAAAACACCAGCATATCTGCCTCTAACATAAACCTTAGCTGTCCTTCCCTCTAAGAAGCTTGGATGCCTACCCTCCCTAACAAACCAATCCTTCAAGCCCAAATTAGCAAATAAAGCATCCAATATTGAACGCATCTCAGTATAATTCGCCTCCGCATGCGCCGAAACTGCCGCCAAATGCAACTCACGTTTACTCCTCGTTTCCTTTCTTAAATCAACCTTTATCACATCTGAAACTTCAAATAGGCGTTGAGGATAGCTTTCATGTTTGTTCTCGCTTAAGTTCTTCATTAAGCCTGGTAGAAGCCATTCTCTGCAAATGGAGTATTCGGCGGAAACTGGATTAGCGAGCCTAACAGCCTTTCCCGGTTTTAATCTCATCTTCAAATAATGAATCCGCTCATTTGTTAAAACAAAGTTCATAACTTCTGTAAAGCCTAGACCAATCATAATTTGTCTTACAGCATTAGCCAATCTGCTGATTGGATGCTGTTCGCCGCTTGTTTTTGTCGAAGGAATCGAAGGTCCAAGCCTATAATAGCCATAACCTATTGCAATTTCCTCAACCAAGTCTACTTCATGCAGAATATCAACTCTGTAGGGCGGAATCACAACTTCTAGAACTCCATCCCCAACTTTAACGGTGTCTAACCTGCACTTTTCTAGACATTTAGCGGCATCTTCTTCAGACAACCTTAATCCTAAAAGCCTATTTGCATACTTTACGTGAAGCCTCATCCTCTGCGGAGACAAATCCGGCGAAACAACCTCTCGATTCGGATATTTAACTTTTACAGACTCTATCCGGCCGCCCATATCAGCCAAAGCGGTAACAAGCACATTTAAACTCTTAACAACAGCGTTCCAGTCAGTTCCAGTAACATCTATGAATAAGTTACGCGTTTCCTCGGTTACGCGGGTTAGCTCGCCGTTAATTATCGGAGGCATAGAAAGAACATCTCCATTTCTATCAATAAGTAGAGGATAGCGCGGGGCCCAATCAATCAAGTGGCGATAGGCCTTTCCCTTCTCATGTTTCTCTAGAACCTCGCGTAGACTCATTTCTTCCCTGCTGTCGAGGGGGGTAAACTTAACTTCTTCCGGCTTTGCTGTAGTATAGGTGAATGGTGGCTTAACTGCATCAAGGTTGTGAACTCCAATTGAGGCTTTTTTGCGGTTCCGTCCGATTCCCCAATGAAGGTCCTCCTGCATCTCCATAATCTCTTTAACATCCTCTTCGTCAAGCTTAAGGTTGCGAATTACGGCGCCGACAATGTATGGTCTTACTTCATTCACTGAAGAGTCAACTTTTAGGTTTATTTCTCCACTCTTAACCTCGTACTTTGGGGCTCCAGCCTCCAATTCTAAAAGGCCTTTAAGCGCTCTGGCTATTCCAGCGTGACTTGAAAAGTCTATGCGGTTTGGATTATACTCTACACGGATGAAGTCGGGGCCTACCTCCTCTATATCCAAGCCTAGCCAGGGCAGATTTTCAGCCATTTCTTGAACTGAAAGCTCTTTTCCAAGCAGTTGGCTGAAACGTTTCTGATTTAGACTTATAACTGGCAAACTGGAGTCCTCCTAATCCATCCTAAATCGTTACGGTAAAGCAAACGAATATCTTCGACTCCAAATTTTAGCATGGCAAGCCGTTCTAGACTTGCGCCCCAAGCTAAAACTGGATATTTTATGCCGAATGGCCGAAGAACTTCAGGTCTAAACATTCCCATGCCAGCAAGCTCGAACCAAGCCTTATATCGGGGAACATAAACCATAGCTTGAGCCGAAGGCTCAGTATATGGGAAGTAAACCGGCCAAAACTGAACCTTAGGAAGCCCAAGCTTACGATAAAACTCCTTCAATGTACCGACAAGATCTCTGAAAGTTACATTTTTGTCCATTATTATACCGTCTATCTGATGGAACTCAGCTAGATGCTTGTAATCAAGCTTCTCGTTTCTATAGACACGGTCCACAGAGAAAACACGAATAGGAGGTTTCCGATGATTCACTAAATAGCGAATGGTAGTAGCCGTCGTATGGGTTCTTAGAATGAGCTTTTTCGCTTCTTCGGCGCTCCATTTATAATGCCAACCAGTCGAACCTGTTATCCAGCCATTCTCGTGGGTTTTAGCTACGCGTTCCACAATTTTTATGCTTGGCAGTTTTCCCTCTCTTGGATATTCTAGGTAGAATGTGTCATGCATCTCCCTAGCCGGATGATCTTGAGGTTGGAACAATGCGTCGAAGTTCCAGAAGGCAGTTTCAACTATTGGCCCACGAATCTCAGTGAAGCCCATTTCGAGAAAGACTTCTCTGACAAGTTGAATTATCTGCTGTAGGGGATGAATCTTGCCTGGATATACTGGTGGGCCGGGCGCAACAACGTTAAACTTCCTAAGCTTGACTTTTCGCCATTTTCCGGAAACTATAAGTTCTGGAGTTAGCTGACTTATCTCCTCAACGACTTTTATGCCGCGTCTTACAAGTTTCCATCCGGCTTCGGTTAATTCAAGCCATCTAATGGTTTTCTCCTCGATTTCAACAAGTTTACGTTTCTTAAGCGTGTCAACGGCACTCCGCAGCTCAGCATTCAAACTTTCAATCTCTAAAGTTTTCTCTGCACTTAAAAAAGAGAGAAGCCTCTCATCATGCCCAAAAGATGGAGGCTTCTTTACTAAGGCTTCTAATTTTCCGGTTTCTTTGTCAAGTTTTGCCCATTTTTTCCTATGAAGCCAGCCTAAGGCTATTGGAAGCAATTTTTTATCAATGTTTGCTTTTTTGGCTGTTTCTTCAAGGCTGGCTTCCCCGCCTAAACTGAGTAAAGCCTTGAGCAAGCGTCTTTCAGGCATTCCAAGATTAGCATAGCTTTCGCCTTCTCTGGTTGCCTTTACATAGACTCTTTTCTCTTCGCTTATTTTCACTAAACCTTTCTCTGATAGGGAAAGAGCCGCTCTCATAACAGCGGCATGCGCTAGGCTGGCTAAGTTAACAATTTGGTCAACTGAGGCCTTTCCGCCGCTCTCTCCTAGAACTTTAAGGGTTTTCTGCTCATTTTTACGCAACGCCATCGTTTATGTTCCTCCCTGCATTGAATGAATGGCCAATTTGAGATTTGATGGTATGATTTGACGTTTTAAAATAAAAGTGCTGCTGAAAATTTTTGTTGAAAAAGTTTGAGAAAATAATCTAAGGTTTCCTCGGGCTTTCTTGGTTATGTTTGAGGAAATTGGCGGGGCATCACTTCACCGGCCAAACATATATGGTGCTTAGACACTTTTATGTTTTGTTCCCTATTCTGCCTATTCGACCCCTAGAATTTCTCTGGCCTTATCAATGTATTTTTTCCTTTCCTCTTCGAGATTCTTTACAAACTTTAAGACTGTCTCTACGGTTTTTTGTTTACATTCTCCGCAAATTATGTTCCCAGACTTGCAGTCATTGTAAAGCTGAGCCACCTCCTTGTCGTCTTCCATAAAATGAAACATGTTTATTGCATAGACGCTACAGATTTCAGGTACTCCGCCTAGCTCCCGCTGCTCCTTAACGGTCGGTCTGCCGCCAGTGAAGGCGTTAGAAATTTTCTTGGCTATGGAGTCTGGCGGTTCATGCAGCGTAAAGTAGCTCATCGGGTTTCGCTTACTCATTTTCGGCGAACCGTCCAAGCCCTTAATAAGTTTATGGTAGGTTGATGATGGAAGTATAAAGCCGAATTTACGTTTAAATTTCTGGGCTAGATCGCGTGTGAATCGTAGATGCGGGTCTTGATCTACGCCGACAGGTATTACTGTAGGCTTTGGTCCTCCAAAATCTTTGTGCTGCGGCAGCAGTATGTCTCCGGCTTGTATTAGGGCTGAAAAGTATAGGCCTATGTTTCGTTCTCCGTATATGGCTTTCATGGTTGCCAAAGTCACTTTTCTCGCGAAGAGCATAGCAAAATTGCGAACCCTCATCTCTCTGGACTGCATGTAGATGTAGGCCTTTTTGGGGTCAAGACCCAATGCGAGAACGTCCGCTATGTTTCCAACAGCTATTTTTTCGCTTTTCTCGAATGGAATGTTATTGTCTTCGTAGGCTTCGATGTCTGCTACACAGTAGAAGGTTTTCGCTCCTTGATTTTGGAAATAGATTATTTCTCTCGCTGTCATTAACGTGCCCAGGTGAAATTCTCCTGTTGGCTTTATTCCACTTAGAACGGCAAACTCCTCATTGTTTTTCATTGCTTCTAGAATTCTCTCGAAGTCTCTATGTCCAAAGATTATTCCACGTCGCATAAACATGTTTGGATTCGGTATTTCTGGAAGTAACGGTTTGAAGGGTTTTATTCCAAAGTCTCTGTATAGCCTCTCATAATCCTCGATTTCTGTTATTCCCCATGGATCAAGCTTGGCTTTCTCTTCTTCACTCAACTTTGTTCCTCCAACTTTTGCATTTTGTAATGTTTAAAGAACTTTTAAGTTTAGGCTCGGCCCTAATCAAAACAAAAAGGAAATTTTCCAAGTTAATTAATGCCAGTCCAGGGCGTGCACCCAAACCACAAGATATATGAGGGCATACTTAAATTTTCTGAAGGGATGAGCAATGACTGAAAAAGCTAAGGTTGATGTA
>CAYOFB010000048.1:0-6557 GCA_964403145.1 uncultured Candidatus Bathyarchaeia archaeon | reverse complement strand
ATATTGCCCTAAAAGAGCTTGAAGCTGGAATACTTCCAATAACTATACGTAGAACACTTCCAGACGGAACTTATCAGGATATTCCGCTTAAATGGCTATTAGAAGCAGAATAAGCTAACTTTCCTCAAGAAGCTTCTTTGCCTTTTCCAAAGTTGCACTTATTCTTTTCCAGTGGGCACCCTGCCAATAGATTTGGCCGCATTTTTGGCATTCCCAGAATTCGTCATAGTATTTGTAGGTTGATTCTGGAACCTTACCCCTAACAGCCTCCTTTTCTATCGGCTTTATTCTTGCATTACACTTTGGGCATCGCGAATTTTTTAGGTCTATTTCAAGGGAAAAACCGAATCTTTCTGCGAGTTTTGCGAGTTTTTCCGCTTCATCTTGGCCCTCCACGTAGACAGCCTTTACTCCCTTCGCGATGGCTTGCTGATAAAGTTCTAGATCCCTAGTTAAGAGTATTCTATGCTCGGTTTTGGCTATTTTTAGAAGTTTATCGTCGCTTAAGGCGCCAACATATTTGACGTTATGGCCAAGCATTCTAAGCCACCGTGAAAGCTTACCGAGCATTCCGTCAGCTACAAACTTCAAGACTTTACACCATGGTCAAAGCATTTTAGTTAACCATTTTAAGGTAAATCTTCCATGTAAGCTTATCTAAAAGGGAGAGAAAGGCATGGCGAACCTAGCTGAAATAACCTTCAGAAAACTCACTATAAATGATTATGACCAGATGATTGGCCTGTGGAAGAAGGTGGGTTTACCCTACAAGCCGAAGGGAAGGGACAGCCGAGAAGCCATAAAGAAACAGATTGAGGCTGACCCAGAACTTTTCCTAGGAGCATTCCACGGAGAAAGGCTTGTCGGCACGGTTATCGGAAGCTACGACTTCAGAATGAAGGGCTGGATAAACAGGCTCGCCGTAGACCCAGAATACAGAGGAAAGGGGATAGCGCAAAGACTTGTAACGGAAATGGAACAAATACTAAAGAGTAAAGGTGTAGTAGTGATAGCTGCATTGATTGAATTGCCCAATCCAGCCTCAATAAATCTCTTCAAAAAGTTAGGATATACTGTTCACGACAATATTGTATATGTGACGAAAAGGGAAAGCGACGAGGTATAGCATCTAATTTCTTCTTCGAATTATCTTGCCAACGCCTGGCTTGGCAACTATTTCGCCTTCATCCATTACAAGTACACCGTTAACGAAAGTTTTTACTGGCAGTCCTTTAACCAGCCAACCGTCAAACGGGGAATATTTAGCCTTTGAGTAAAACTTTGAGGAGTCAATTATTCCTTCTCGATTCAAGTCCACAACTGTTATGTCGGCTGAGAAACCAGTTTTCAAATAGCCTTTTTCCTTTAAAACGAAAATTTTAGCTGGGTTTTCAGCCATTAAGCGGATTAAATCATCAATAGAAATTAATCCCTTATTCACTTGAGTCAACATTAAAGGCACAATAGTTTCTAGTCCAGGCACGCCTGGACTAACCTTCCAAATTTCATCTGAAAACTTCTCCTCAAGGGCGTGAGGTGCATGATCGGAGGCTATGACATCTACGAGGCCCTTGCTTATTCCCTTCCATAGGAGTTGCTGCTCTTCCTTACTCCTTACTGGAGGGTCTGTTACCATCAGCGAGCCTTTCTCCCAGAAGTCGTCGGATGAAAGTAGAAGATGATGCGGGGTCACTTCGCATGATACTTTTATTCCTTTTCTCTTTGCTTCTGAAATTAATTTTAGAGTTTCAGAGCAGCTAACATGGCATATGTGAACCTTGGCATTAGAATGCTCAGCTAATGCTATTATTCTCTTCACAGATTTAATTTCTGCATTCGGATTGTGGGCTTCGAGGAATGCCCATACATCGTTTTTTCCTTCCAGCATTAACTTTTGCATTTTTTCTTCGATTTCTCTTTTATCTTCCGCGTGAAATGCAACAGGAGTCTGCAGCTCTTCCGCCGAATTTAATACATCAATTATTTCTTGGTCATCGTCAATATTTAATCCTCCAATCTGCTTAACTAAGAAAATTTTGAATGCTACCGCTCCAGCTTCAATTATTTGCTGTATCTGAGTTTTTTCCTCTGGGAAGGCTGAATAGAAGCCGACATTTGTCAAAATCTGCGGTTCAGCAATCCTAATTCTTTCTTGAAGTGTATGGACATCCATTGTCGTCGGCTTGTTGTTTGGCATGTCCAGAACGGTTGTTATTCCCCCGGCTGCTGCTGCGGCGGTTCCAGTATGGAAAGTTTCTTTATAGGCTAATTCTTGGTCTCTTAGATGGACATGAACGTCTATTAATCCTGGAAGGGCTAGGCATCCTTTCAAGTCTATTTTTTCAGATGCATCTGGAAGGTTAGGGGCCTTTCCTACTTTGACTATTTTTCCATTTTCTATGGCTATTCCTGCCTCGAATATTTCCTTGTCTTGATAGACTTTGCAGTTTAGGAGAACCGTATCAACAAGCAAGGATTTTCTCTCTTAGACTATTACCTTAAAGAAGTCTCTTTCTGTGATTATTCCGACAAGCCTGTCGTTTTCTAGTACTGGAAGGGCGCCGACGTTGTTCTCTTCCATAATTCTTGCGGCTTCTCCGATATCTGCTTCTGGAGAAACTGTTACAAGTTTTCTTGTGGCTATTTCTTCAATTTCAGTCTGTAAAACCTGCATTATTGTTCCAGACTTTAAGTGATGGAAAACTTCGCCTTTGCCGAAGAATCTTAGGATGTCCATTACCGTTACTATTCCAACAAGTTTGCCTTCATGAACTAAGGGAAGCCGTCTAAAGCCTTTCTCAATCATCGTTTTTTCAGCCATAAAAATCGATTGCTTTGGAGAGATTGTAGCCACATTGGTGGACATTATGCTTGAAACCTTTGCTCCGCCAATTTTTCCGGCGAAAAGGAAGGTTATGTCTCTTTCAGTTATTATTCCCCATATTTTTCCCTCTTCATCTATTACTGGCAGTCCGCCCACGTTATACTGTTTCATTAATTCTATTGCTTCATCTATTTTTCCGGTGGTTTTAATGAAAACCACGTTGCTTGTCATAATATTTTTAATCGGTTCGTAGATTGCCTTGTAGAAGTTTCCGTCATGCCTTTTTTCAATTATTTCGAATTTATTCCCTCCGCCCAGATAGTCGATTATGTCCATTGCCGTGAGTATTCCCTTAAGCTTCTTTGTTCCCGGATCAGCGACTGGCAGTCTGCGGAAGCCTTCCTTCACCATTATCTGTATTGCATCATAGACTGGCGTTGTTGGCGCTGAGGTTACAACTGGCTTCTTTGCTATTTTCATTATTTCTCCTTCACGTCTCTTAGGAGGATGCTCCCTTAATGAGATAGGGCCTTCTCCTCTTAGAGTTCTGAATGTTTCCCTTTTTCCGCTACCCTTTCTGCTCAAAATTTTAACCTCCAGCCCCAAGAAGGACTTTAACTATGTCCTCTCTATCAACTATGCCGACGAGCTCGCCCTTATCATTCACAATGGGTATTCTTCCAATATTCTTTTCAATTATGAGTTTGGCGGCTTCCCTAATTAGGCTGTTTGGTTTTAAGGTGATAACTGGAACACGCATAACCGAGGACACCTTTGGGGGACTCTTAAACCTTCCCCGCTTAGCTTCAAATCCCGGAAATGCCGCTCCGCTATCTAAAAGATCCTTTTGAGTTATAATCCCAATAACCCTGCCTTTTTTCACGACTGGAAGCCCTGCGAAGGATTTCTTCATCATTATACGCCAAACATTATCTATCTCATCTTCCGGAGAACAAGTTACAACATTTGTGGACATTATTTCAGATATTGGCCTAAAAAGGGCTTCCACTCCACGGTTTATTATGGCTGAAACATAGTTTTCAAGGCCCAAAACTCCCATATAGAATCTTTCCTGTTCAGACTTTACGACCGGCGAATACCATTCGTCAAGCTTGAGCATTTGGCGTACAGCCTTTTCGGCCGGCATGTTTAAGGTTGCAGTAAACCTTGGCTGGGACATTACGCCCTGCACGCGTATTGGAGAAACCGAAGATGTTATGGTCATTAAGTCGCTTCTTGTCACTATGCCTATCAGACGGCGTTCATCGTCTATTACTGGCAGTATTCTTATGCCAGTTTCGCGGAAGATTGCCCTCGCCTTTGTGGCGAGCTCGTCGGCATAAAGGGAGGGGTAGCTTCTGTCCATTATATCTTTAACAAGCAAACTTTACCCTCTCACCCCTCTCCCCTTAATTCTATACGGCAGTCCTCACAGAGAAACTGCCCTTCAACCTCCCTTAAATCGTCTGACCACGCGCCGCAGCGGTCACAATATCCAGCAAGCGGAGCAGTTTCTGCCTCTTCGCTTGAACTTTGACTTTCTATTCTCGCTTTTTCCTGAATAATTTCAATAAGCTCCGGAGTTACAGCCAAAATATCCTTGCTTGAAACTATTCCTATGAGTTCCCCTCTATAAACTACGCCTAGCCTTCTTATGTTCAGCCTACTCATCATTCTTGCCGCTTCGCTTATGGTTTCATCTGGACTTATGGTCATTAGCGGGCTGCTCATAACTTTATTCGCTTTAAGTTTGCTTGGAAGAATGTTTTTTGCGAGAACTCTGACTACGAGGTCCCTTTCGGTTATTATTCCAATCGGCTTTCCGTCCTTACTTGTGACTATTATGCAGCCCAGTCGATACTTATCCATTAGTTGCGCAACTTTTTCTACAGTTTCATCCTCGTTTACCGTTATTACCGGGCTGCTCATAACGTCTTTAACAAGCATTCTTTCTCTGATGCCCATATCAGCCAAAGCTAAGCTACCCCTCACATCAACATAAACAACCCTACTATTTTAAAATTTGTGAAGTACCTAAAATTTTGGCTTTCAATTAGAAGAATGACTGAATGTTCAGGAAGCTTAAGACCAAATACATTAGTGCCGAAATAGCAATCATTAATAGTACCGCCTTGAAATTTATCGGAAAGGTTGATGTTTCCTCAGTTTTTGATTCTATGGAATATTCTTTAATTTCCTTTGTGTTAGAGTCTATCTGAATTTTAGCCATAGCTTTCTTCAGCTCAACTTCAACTATGTAAATCTGATTCTGCAATGTTGCACTTTTCGGCTTAAGTTTACGTTTGTTTCCAAGCCTCCTTATGAAGTCTACAGCAATGGCGGTTGCTTGCTCAGCATTTAGTGGTCTGATTTTGATTTCTTCCTCTCTTTTAATTACGGGAGTTGTTGTGGTGGCGGTTTGAGACATTGAATAATTCTCCTAAACAAACTAAACTTGCATTTCGCTTTGCAAATAAAGGGATGTGTGTAACTTACTTAACTAACATAGTTACATTCAAGTTTACGGCCTTTTTTGGCCATATCTAAATTCTCGACTCATATTTCTTTCCCATTTCGAAAAGAATATTTCATCCACGTTGAATTCTATTCCTTGGGTTTTCTCAACTAATCCAATAAAATCTAGGATGTAGAAAATAACGTCCATAAGCTCTTCCACCACTATGTTCCAATCCTTTCCCTTCTTGTACGCGTCCGCAGCCTCTCCAAGCTCTACAAATGCCCATAAAAGCTTTTGCGGCAAAGCTTGCTCATCGTTTGGAAATCCCTTCTCGGCTACCAGTCTCCTAACAAGGGCTTTCGCCTTGTTAAAAGTTAATTCACGCATATTAGACTCTCCCTTTTCACTGGCTAATTTTACGGTTTAGCATAGCATATATAAGTAACCGTTCAAAATATTCAAACCCAAACTGTGTAGGCGAAGGCCATGTCAAACATTGAAATGCCAAAATGTAATAGCTGCCACAGAATAATTGAGCCCGGAACCCAGGCTGTCAAGTTTCCATGTCCAAACTGCGGAGAAATCATAATCTGGAGATGCCAAAAATGCAGAAAGTTCGGCAGACCCTATAAATGTCCAAAATGCGGTTTTCAAGGACCCTAACTCCTACTCGCCCATCACTTCAACTATCACACTTCTTGTACGTGGGCCGTCAAGCTCTAGGAGGAAAATGTTCTGCCAAGTTCCCCTGACTAGTCTGCCATAGCGGACTGGGAAGATTCTTGTAGGTCCAATATAGGATGATGCAAGATGGGCATCCGCGTTGTCGTCTACTCTATCATGGAGCCAGCCAGCTCCTTTAGGAAAGTCCCGCTGAACCTTCCTTACAATATCATTTATGAGGCCGGCTTCATGCTCGTTTACTATTATGGCTGTTGTTGAGTGGACACTGTGAACTATGCAGATTCCGCTTGTTACGCCGCTTTTCCTCACGGTTTCTTCAACAAAATTTGTTATGTCAACAAGCTCTGTTCTACTCTTGGTTGAAACTTCCTTGTCTTGAAAGAAGACTTTCATAAGACTCACCTACTAGTCATTTATCTTGAAAAGAGTAGATTTTTAAGCTTTTAAAGTTAGTTGTCTTTGAGGATTGCTATATGCTGAAAGTTAAGGATGTTATGGTTACCGATTTAGTTACTGTTAAGGCTGATATTAGTGTGAAGAAGGCTGTTAAGGTTATGAATGACTTTGAAATTGGCTGCCTAATCGTTGTGG
>CAYOFB010000047.1:0-6579 GCA_964403145.1 uncultured Candidatus Bathyarchaeia archaeon | reverse complement strand
GCTATGCCTTCATGGGTAAACACATATTCGAAGCCGGCTTCCAGAAGCTCTTTTATTTCCTCTTCTGTCTTTGCAGTTTTCACATGGAACTCATCTTCGTTTGAGGCTCCATAAATGGCTCTTTCAATATGAACGTAAACTTGTGTGCTTTTGAGTTCTTTATGTCCAAGCAATGATTTAACATGCATTATGTCTTTGGTTTTGTGATATTCGACTGTTCCTTTCCAATGCCTAAAGGTTTTGAATGTTATCTGTCTAAGTCTTGGATTGCATAGTTTCTTTGCGAGCTTGTTGCGTTGAAGCCTGAATGTAGGTTCCATTATTGGAACTGGTGGGAATATTCTTTCGTTTTTTCTCGGTAAGCTTTTCAGCATTTCAATGGCTTTAACTGATAATGGAAGAATGCGTGGGAGGCTTCCTTTTTCAGGCTTTATTCTTATTGTTCGCCTTTCAAAATCTATGTCGGCCCATGTCAGCTTTGAAATTTCTCCCGGCCGGGCTCCAGTTTCTTTTAGCAACTGCAGATACGTGGCTGTTTTCTTTCCGACACCGGCTATAAGCTGGTTGAGTTCATCCTCTGTAGGTATGAAAGGAATAGTTGTTTCAGGCGTGTATTTTGGCGGATTCCACTCAATTTTTAGGAACCTAAACCATACGTTGAGCATTCTCACGGCCGTAATTTTTGTTGAAGGTTTCCATTTCGCTTTTGCAATGAAGCCTTTAAGTTCTTCTGGATCCAGTAGGTTTAAGCCTTGTCCGAGAAGGCGATTAAGGAATTTTCGGTAATTGCCAATGGTAACTTGGTTTCTTCCATTCTTTTGAAGCCACCAGAGAAACTCTAATATTTTGCCTCTGATTTCTGGTTTTGCTGTGGGCCCCCGCAGCCCCATCGCACTTTTCCTTTCAATTTGCCTCAAGGCTTGCACAGCCTTGGCCAAGTTTTTCGCGGGATTTGAACCCGCGCCTACTTGGCGATTGGAAGTTATGGCGCAATTGCTTTTTGAGTTTTGTGATGGATCCGAGAAGCGATAACCGCATTCTCGACAGATATAGCGTTGAATTATAGAACCGTCTTTCAAGTAGCGTAACCCATCCTTCCAGACTTTACATGAACCGCATTCGGGGCAACGGGGGGCCCTGCTCATTTCAGCTTCACTCTACTGGCTTCCAGCAACCTTGATGATACTCTACGATTTTGCCTTCCTTATGCAGGGTCCTCAAAATTTCGAGTAACTTGTCCTTGTCAAGTCCGGTTTCGTGTTCAAGCTCCTCGGTGGTTATGTAAAGCTTATGTCTGCATACTTCACGTATTTTTCCTAACACAAGCCTGAGATTTTCCTCTGTTAAAGTGGGCTGCCTACAAACTTTCATTAGTGGGCCCTCAGCTTGCTTTATTTGCTGAGTTTGGCTTTCTGGTTGCGGTTTTATTCCTAATCTTTCAGCTAAGTCTTGAACTGCCTGCGTTTTGATTAGATATTCATAGCCTGTTCCTACTCTATGTTTTTCCGTGAAGCCTAAGCGTCTGAGGGCCCTTCCAACCCAAGCCGTTGTAAGCCATCTCTGATCTTCATCAAAATATGTTGCCATTGAATCCCTGATTTCCTTCACCCTGTAGTAGCGGTTCTCTTTTACAATTTTGAGAAGAGTCTGGACCAGAACATATTCACCGACTTCCGTCATGTTTTCTATTTGTTTCTCTCTGACTTTCTGCTTTGCAAATTCAACCATGCGGTCATAAAGTGAACTTAGTGAACTTAGTGAATTTTGTGAACCATGTGGGATGGTAGAGTCAAAGAACTTAGCTAAAACAAAGATAGGTTTCCAGAGTTCAAGTTCTCTCTCTGCTATATCCTTCCCACTATATTCACAAAGTTCATTAAGTTCACTAAGTTCACTAAAATACGTTAAATAAAGCAGGTATAGGCTGTTTCTAATCTCTTGCCATAGTGGATCATTCACTTGAGGTTCACTATTTAGAATCTGCTTGTTCTTTCCACGCTTCATTATTAATGTTATGCAACGGTCTTCCAGGACATCCTCAATGCCTCTAATGTTAGCTATCATCTTGGGAGAATAAACTTCAAAGGCTTCTGGAACCAGCCGGTCCTTTCCGGTCTTTTCAACTCTGTAAACTTTGGCTCCACGCTTGTAGCCTGAAAGCAGAAGGTTACGAAGCTCTGAGGCCCTCTCTTTATTCGCAAGCTTTTCAGTTTCATCCATCAATAATGTGCAACGGCCACTCTGAATCAGCCTGAAAATAGCTGATGTGCTTAGGTTATTGCTGAAAATCGCATTGAAACACATCAAGCTTGCAACGGTCAAAACTTTAGTTTTTCCAGTTCTTTTCAAGCCGCCAATGTAAACGTAGGGATAAGCATTAAACAAGTGAAAGAAGTAGGTTCCAATAGTCCACAAGGTTAAAAAGTCATAAACAACCGGATTTTCAAATTCAATATAGGTTTCCCAAGCTTTCTTAACCATTTCATAAACGCTTGCAAGATCCACTTTCGCGGTTCCGTTAAGGAAAGCCTCTATGCTTTCAAGGCTCCATCGATTCTCAAAGCCTATAACCTTATATTCAAGTTTCCATTTCAGCCGGCTCAAAATTTCTTGGTTGCAGAGAATCTTTTTTCTATCCGATGTGATTAGGAATGGCAATTCTTTTTCTTTCGTTTCGCCTTTGCTTGTGGAAATTATGCAGGGTAAATATACGCCTACGTAGGCAACGCCATCAACTACGCCAATAGCCGGATGAATCTTCTTAGCTAAACCGTTGAAAATCGGCTGAATAGTCAAATTATCCAGTTCAATGCAGCCATCATCAACGTTTATAGGTGTGGATGGGCTTCTGTAAGCTCGCATTTTCGCTTTGAAAACCTCTTTCGGTTCTACTCCAAGCTGCTCGGCAACGCTTACATGATCAATATCTTCCAAGTATTGGAAAGGCCCCGCGGTTCTAAAGCCTGCGAGAACAAACCAGCCATCATTATTATTTAAAAGCTCAATTTCCCTACAGAAGTTTTCACATGAATCTTCCGCCTTAACTTGCTTACCTTTAAGCCTACACTTGCCAATGTCCTCGGCTATCGGCTCAAAACGCAAACAGTTCCTGCAAACTCTTTTATATTCAGAACCAGAAACCATTAGGCTTTCACTCTCCTCTTTCGGAAAATCAAGTCGGGAGCATTATCGAAAATCCAATAGTAATATTGCCATTCTTTAGATCCGAAGTGATTCTTAATATCCGCCTTATTTTGCTTCAGAATATTGTAGGCATGATTGAAGGCGTGCGGATCGTTTTCCTTCCTCTCTGCAACCTCATATTCTCCAAGCTTGTCGGAATTACGCTTATTCCACTTCAAAATCGTGAAAACCTGCTCGCTTAACCCAAATTGGTAATCTACAAGCTTGCTAACAGCCTGTTTAAGTTCAACGCCAGCATTTTCAAGACTATTACCTAAGTCTGTAAGGATGGCTAAAATCTTCTCGAAGGCTTCAAGGCTAAAGCTTTTATCTCGATCTTCCCTTATATTAGCTTGGCTCACGCCTATCCTCCCTTTTTTAAGTGATTAGTTTTCATTTTCGAGAAGCTTTCTAACTGCTTTCCGTATCAGATCACTCATGCTTTCTGCTTTTCCTTCCTTAACCGCATTTTCCAGCATTTCTTTAAATTCTGGTTCAACTCTTACTCGCAGCATTATGCTTTTCATTTGAACCACAAGTGTTAAGTAGCTACAAATTGATTATTACAATTGTGTAGCTACAATGTCGCACAAATCTAAACGTAAATTTATGGACAATTTGGAAAGATGCTACAAATTGTTGCAACAAAGTAGTTCAAAAGGCATAAGAGCAGTAGAAGTTGCATCCAAGCTTGGAGTTCATAGAACAACAGCACATAGCTACCTGAACACTTTAGAGCTTATGGGAAAAGTGTATAGCGAACATGGATTATGGTATGCAAAAGATAGAAAAGATGAATCAATAGGAGAAAAAGAAATCGAGCTTACAATAAAGCTTCCACCCTTAGATGAGGAAGAAAGACAAAGAGAAGCTGAACTCAGATATATTGCCGAAAAATACGGACTTGAAAGTCTTAAGTTACGTTTGAAGTTTCTTGAAGAGTTAAGAACAATCAAAATTAAAGGAAAAAACATTGAAGATATAAAAGAGCAATTACCAAAACTCATTATTGAAACATTAGAAAAAACAAGAAAGGAATCCAAATCTTTATGGAAAAGAAAAATAAAACTTCCATTCTAAACATCAGAGAAAAAATGAGGGAAGTTTTGAAGTTTGTTTATGCCTTGTTGTGTTTTCTTTCTTCCCACTTGATAAGCTTAGTTTCATTCAATATTATGACTTCGTTGTTTACGGTTGCATGAATGTGGATTTTGTCTTTTCTCCTAAGCCATCTCCGTAATTTTTTGTGTTCCTCGAATGGAAGAGCAAACACTATGAAGCAGCTTCTCGGAATAAACCATTTCCTTGTCTTGCTGAACACTTCCTTGTTGAATGGCTCCCCGCCATAGAACCTATCAACCGCATGCCTGATCAGTTCTTCAGGCTTCAGGCCGAGCAGCTTACAGTAGTGTTGCATGTCCCTGTTGAGGTCTTCTGGAATCTTAACCACATATTCAACCTCAGCCATGTTTATCCCTCAAGTATTGATAGTTTGCCCTGCTCGATTTCCTGGATGAATTGCTGCATTAATCTATCAACGAACTGCTCAACTGTTAGGCCTTCAGCCTCAGCTCTCCTCTGCAACATTTCATACACGCTTTTTGAAACCCAAATTCTCTTAGGCATTCTTTTTCACCTTTAGCGACTGCAAGTGTTCTAAAGCCGCATTTGAAAGGGCTTCGCCTTCAAGGTTTCTCAATAGGAAGCAGAGCAGAACATCCTCAACGGGTATATTGTAGGCCTCCAGAATCTTTGATGTCAACTCGGTCAATTCTACCTCAACCATCTTTCCTTTCACCTTGTGTATTAGAGTGTATAACTGTGTAGGAAAAACTATTTATATTTTGTGTATGGTAGTGTATAAGTGAGCATAAGCTCAATAAACGGAAAGAAGGTGATTAAGCATGATTGAAATGCCAAAAGTAAGGCTCCAAGTAACAATTAGAGAGGATCTCGTTAAATGGATAGATGAGCAAGTTCAAAAATTGAGGTTCGCAAGCAGAAGTCACGCAATAGAATATGCCATTGCCAAACTAATAGAATCAGAAGAAAAGAAGGGAGGTAAATGAGTTGAGCCGTTCAAGACTTGAAAGGATGAATGAAATTTTGAACATACTTAGGATGCACAGAGGAAAAATGAAGAAGTCAAAGCTCTATGGAGAAATATCAGCCAGGTATGGAATAACAAAAAAGACATTTGATAGCTATCTTGAGGCTTTGAAAGCACAAGGAAAAATAGATTACAAAACAATTCACTCGATATTTGAGGATATAGAAATTAAACTGTTGCAACCAGAAAAACATGAAAAGAAGGAGTAAATAGATATGCTCCCATCATGGCTTCCTATCAAAGAGTTGAAAGCTAAAGTTTACGCAAACTTAGAGGATGGTTCAATAAGAATAATTACCGAAGAAGGAAAAGAATATTCATTTAGCAATATGAAAGAAGCCCTCTCATATTTTAAGGGGTTAGGATACTTTGACATAAGAATAACAGAAATGTTTCTGTCAGTGCCAGGTATAGAAAGAACAATTCATATAGTAGAGAAGCCTGATCCTCGAAGCCCAACCGGTTATGTTTTGAAGACAGTTACACCTCTTACAAAAGAGGAAAAGCAAGCACTTGTAAAAATAAATGAGAATTTTAAGATGTGGCTCCAGAGAGTAATAGACAATTTTTATATTGGATAAGGAGTGGTTTATTTTTCCTCTGTTAAATGCTAAGGCCGACCATCGCCTCCTAAGGGCGGGGGTTTTAATGTTGATTTTGAGAAGATTTAGGTTCAGATTTAACAAAATTTTCTGCATTATATACCTCCTCGCTATTTGTTAAATGTTAAATTTCTTAACGAGCTTCTGTTTCCATGTGGAAGCTGGAGAGGCCGGAGAAAAAACAATATATGCTTACACGAACAACCTTCGCCTTTTGAAGGCGGAGTTCTCCAACATTGTTTAATGATAAAATATGACTGGTTGTAACAAAAAATCATGGATAATATCCTCTATCCTCTCGGTGTCACATTGAGACTTCTGTAAGACGTTACGGCTCTACTGTCAGGTAGAGGTCTATGGGATCCAGCTTTTCATACTTAGATAGGAACTGCAATAGGGCCTTTCGCAGAATCTCGCTTTTAGACTTGAATATGCCTTCCCTTACAAGCCTATTCATTAACTCCAAAACTTTAGGCTCAACTCTTATTGTGACGGTTGGGCTGTTCACGGTTTAACCCTCAAAATTTAAACATGCCGTGGATTCTTTAAAGATTTAGGGCTGAATGTGAAAGTTTATGTGTTGAAACAGTTTCGCGGAGAGCCTAAAAGATGTGAGCTTTGTGGAGAAACATTCAAGATTGGCGATAGAATCGTTAAAACAAGCACGGGAAAGCTCTATCATTT
>CAYOFB010000046.1:0-6580 GCA_964403145.1 uncultured Candidatus Bathyarchaeia archaeon | reverse complement strand
TTATGTTTCGCCTTCTATGCCGTTCAGCGGCTATCAAAAACCCTTCAATGAAGCCTCATATACAATATTAGGCGTTCCATTCGACTATACAAGCACTTATAGGACCGGTGCAAGATTTGCTCCCACGGCAATTAGGGAGGCTTCACTAAATATAGAAACTTATAGCTTCCGAACAGGCCTGGACGTGGAAAAGATAAAAATTCATGATTTGGGCAATTTGGATGTTTCAGCCAATATAGACGAGACTCTAAAAAGACTTGAGCTTGTAACGAGAGAGCTTCTTGAAGCCAAGAAGACTCCAATTTTCATCGGCGGAGAACACACAATAACTCTAGGCATAGTCAAAGCCCTAGAAAACACAGAAAAACTTGCCATAATAAGTTTTGACGCCCACTTAGACCTACGAAACGAGTATTCAGGCCTAAAAACATCCCACACAACCTTCATGCGAAGAATAAATGAAAAAATAAAACCGCAAAAAATAATAGAGGTCGGAACTAGAGCTGTCTGCCAAGAAGAACTAGAATACGCAGAAAAAACAGGAATAAACTATATAACCTCGCTTGAAATCCAGAGAGAAGGCCTAGAAAAAACTAAAGAAAAGCTAGGAAGGCTACTTGAAGGCGTGGAAAACATATACTTAAGCATTGACTTGGACGTCCTAGACCCGGCATATGCGCCGGCAGTCCAAAATCCAGAGCCGGAAGGAATAGATCCCTACGCGCTACATGAATTAATCGCCGAAATCTGCAAAAAATCCATAATCGCATTCGACCTAGTTGAAGTTACACCAAACTACGATGAGGGCATAACGGCAATTCAAGCCGCAAAAACGATTTTCGAAACCATCTGCCAAATAGAAAGGAATAGAAAAACTTGCTAGTCTTTATGCTTCTCGCATAAATTTTGCGACAAAAAATCCGTTACAGTTGTGAATGTGGGGATAGAGCCTCTGGCATTCAGCTAAGCCTCTAAAGCCGGGCTTTCCAATCCAGGGTTCCGCCCTAACAAGCCTAAAATCGGGGGAAAGTCGAAGAAACTTTTCAATTAAAAATTCGTTTTCTTCTAGGCAGATGCTGCAGGTTGAGTATATTAGGCAGCCGCCCGGCCTAACTTTTTCAGCGCAGTTAACGAGCATCTTCCATTGAATTTCAGCCATTTTGAATGGAGAACGCTTAGTTAAACGCCACTTGGCTGAGGGAAGCTTAGCAAATGCGCCAGTGCTAGTGCATGGCGGGTCCAAAACAACTAAATCGGCCTCGACATTTACTGGCAAAGGATTACATGCATCAGCAATTATTGGCCTGGCAATTTTCACGCCCATACGCCTGATCTCATTTTTCCAGACGCCCATCCTGCGCCTAGAATAATCAATAGAGTAAATGCGACCTCTATTCTCCATAAGCTGCGCCATAAAACTTGTCTTTGCGCCAGGAGCGGCACAAATATCAAGCACAGTCATGCCCGGCTTGGGGTCCGCCACCTCGGCGGCTAGGCAGCTCGCCAAATCCTGAATATAGAATAGGCCTTCCGCAAAGCTTTTTGTTCTGTTTAATGGGTTCTCGGTTGATAAAACTTTGTAAGTGTAGCGTAAACCCTTAACTTTTCTAAGCCTTACCCCCTCAGCCGCCAAACTCTTTAAAATCTTTTTCTCGGAGGCCCTCAACGTGTTTAGCCTAATATAAACCGGTGGATTCCTCATCCCACTTTCAAGGATTTTAAGCGCTTCACTTCTTCCGAAAACTCTAAAGCAGTAGCGAACAAACCATCTTGGATTATAAGTTAAGAGGCTAACCCTCTCTTCATCGCCTAATTCATCGATGGCTTCTTCCAAATTAAAGTTGAAGATTTCGCCAAAAACGCCTTCTAAGCTGTGAAGTTCCCTCCAGCCAAGAATAGCCCTTCCAGTTCTCACCATATCGATGGCTTCTTCAAATTTTGCTTTTTCAAAATGTATTTCATGAGTATATAATCGCAAAAACTCTCTAATCCCAAGCTTAAATTCGCCTAGTGAACGCGGCTGTAAAACCTTACTCAAAATAAAGTCTATAACATTACGCTTTCGCATGGTCTCTAGAACCATTTTATGCGCCAAACGTAAGGCATTTACATCCTTAACTTCAAGCTGTTTTGAAGCCTTAGCCAAAGCTAGCTTTTCGTTTAATCCTTCAAGCTCCATCCAGCTTAAAGCTTCAATCGCAAGCGTCCAAGCCTCACGAAGCAACTTTAACCACTAACCGACAGCGCGAATAAACACTAATTAGGCATAAGCTCATCCTTAAATATTAAATTCATTCAACTGAAAAGGGCTGAGGCGAGGGACAAACAATAACTTCAGTGCTTGAAGCAATACTTTTAGCCTTTGTTCAGGGAATAACCGAGTGGCTTCCAATTTCAAGCAGCGGTCATCTGGCATTGATCCAGCAAAAACTAGGATTTGAAAGTCCAGTCTTTTTCGATGTAATGCTTCACCTAGGCACATTAATCGTGATACTGATTGTTTTTAGAGAAAAAATAGTCAAAATAGCCAAAATAGTCCACTTAAAAGGTCTAGCAACTCCAGAAGGAAAAATTCTAAAACTAACAATTGTCGGAAATATTCCAATAGCCATTACCTACATTCTTTTCGGAGAAGATATCAAAGCCATGTTCTCTAATGCATTCGCGGTAGCCATCGCCTTTTTAGCAACCGGTGTCGTTTTATTTCTAACCTTTCGAACAAGAGAAAGAAGAAACGAGCTAACATATGTGGACTCTGTTTTAATAGGTGTAGCACAAGCATTCGCGTTGGTTCCAGGGCTTTCCAGAAGCGGCTTAACAATAGCTATCGCCTTGCTGCTTGGAATAGAAAGAAGGAAGGCGGCTGAATTCTCCTTTCTACTTGCAATTCCCGCAGTGATTGGAGCCGCAATAGAAGAAAGCTTAACACACGAGTTCACCGGGATAGACGTTTTACCAGTCTTGGTCGGCGTTATAGTTACAATAATCGTTGGTTATGTTGCCTTGAAACTTCTTTTACATATAGTTCAGAGAGGAAAGCTTTATATATTTTCCATTTATTGCTGGCTTGCCGGAACACTTGTTTTGCTGCTTCCCTTTTAAGGATTCTAGAGACTATATATTGTTGAGAATGAAGAGAAAACTCTTCGAGATTGACTCTTCGATTCCGCTTGTTGGCTGCATAGCCTTCGGCTTAATAGACCGCGGAACAAACCTTATTCAGGTTAGGCCAATTTCTACATGTCCCCTCTCATGCATCTTTTGTTCAACCAATGCTGGTCCGAAATCCAAAATTCGTCAAACCGAGTATATGGTTCCATTAAACTATTTGGTCGAGGAATTCGATAAATTAGTTGCTTTTAAAGGCAGACGCAAAATTGAGGCGCATATAGACACTGTGGGCGATCCAATAACCTATCCGCATATAATTGAGCTTGTTTCTAGGCTAAACCAAATTGAAGGCGTAGAAGTTGTTTCTCTTCAAACGCATGGCTCAATCCTAGACGAGAAGACTCTGGATAAACTTTCTGAGGCTGGCCTAACCAGAATAAATCTTTCGGTTGACGCTCTTAATCCAGAACTGGCAAGGAAACTTGCGGATACTGAATGGTATGACGTTGAAAAAGTGGTTCGACTAATGCAATATATTACGTCTAATACCTCAATTGACCTGCTTTTAGCGCCTGTTTGGATTCCAACAATCAACGATACGGAAATTCCAAAAATAATTGAGCTAGCTAAAAATTTGGGGGCTGGAAAGCGTTTTCCGCCTTTGGGCATACAGAAATATGAAATTCATAAGCATGGAAGAAAGGTTAGAGGCATTAGGCCACATTCCTGGAGATACTTTTATGCAAGGTTAAAGGAGTGGGAAAGAAAGTTTGGCATTAAGCTTCTTCTTCATCCAGAGGACTTTGGAATTCATAAGCGTAGAATGCTTCCAATTCCCTATCGAAAATATGAAACTGTCAGGGTTAAAGTGGTCGGGCCGGGCTGGCTTAAAAGAGAAAAGCTTGCGGTAACCCTAGACAGCGATAGGACAATCACGTTAGTTAATGCTGAAGATATCCCCATAGGCGCAAAGCTTAGGGCAAGAATAGTCGCCAACAAACACAATATTTATGTTGCCGAACCCATCATCTAAGCCATTTTGGCCTACCATCCAAGTAATCTGTCAAAAACTTGGCGAAATCCTCATTTGAAACATAAAAGTCGACTATTTCCTCATTTAAGTAAATTTTAAATTCCCTTTTTATTCCTTCAGCGATAAGGCTTGCCATCCCCGCGTTTTTTCCTCCATTTCGAAGTTTTTCTCGAAGCAGCCCCGTTACATCTGGATATTTACGTCTAACTTCTACAATCCAACGTCCATCTTCAATATAGGGACCTGAAAACCTTTCTTTAGAATTAATGTGCTTCGAAAGGAATTTTTGGCATTCAGCAGTCTTCGCTAACGGAGGCCCCAAATGCTTCTTTAATGACGGAAGCCTGCCGGACTCAAATTCGAAAATCATAATTATACTGTTTTTCTCGTCGCTCCAGACAGCGTCGCGAATAAGCTTATATTCGTATTGTTTAAACAGTTTGCGCAGCGAACGTTGAGACTTGTAGATTTGCCCCCACAAAATATCTGGAACAGCCTCAATACAGCCTATTTTCAAAAACGTTAGGGTCGTTCCTCTTTCTCTTATGCTTTGAATAAGCTTTTCTCTGCCTAGCGGCACGGTTTCTGGCGGATAGAAGTATTTAATTGAAGGATTCCTTAGGAATTGCCTCGAAGCCGCTATAAACTCGTAGAGATGCTCCCTTCGGACTGCCGCCGCAACATTTCTGCTTTCATCAACTGGGTCAACAACAACTAGTGGCTCTTTAAACATTAGGTTTAGGTCCGTTTCTCGTCCTTCATAGTATTTTTCAAGGTCTATTACAAGTCCTTTTTTCCATTCGGCAAAATTTTCTAATACTTTTCTGAAGCTTCCGTAGTTTATGGTTAGAAGTTCGCAGAGGTATCCGCTGAATCCTCCAATTTTTATTTCAGCCCCGTAGACTCCTATTCCCTGCATAAACTTCTTTAGAAGCCTTATTTCATCGCAGAGTTGCTCATTTAGGAGTTTTTTGACGTAGTCGGTATGGTAGGGGGTTCTGTCAGTTGCACTTTTCCATTCCTTGGGCCTTGAGGCGTAACATGGAACAATGTTTACTCTTACTGCGTTGACTACGGCCTCTAGATAGGGATGTTCGGCGAACCGTTCAATATGTTTGGCGCCCTTCGTTGCCCTTTTCGCCATTTGAAGGAAATCTGTTCTGAACCTTTCTTTAGGAAAGTCTGTGGAGAAGCGGACGAAAACGTCTATGTCTGGATTTTCGCTTAACCACGTGTCTTTGGCTACCGAGCCCTCAACTCTGATTTCTGCGGTTAAGTTTGCCTTTTCAAGTTCCTTTTTTAAATTTGACTTTATTTTTTCAGCTAGCCCTAAAATTTTTTGTCTTTCTTTTTTGTTGGGTTTTATTTTCTTTAAAACTTCTTTGAGGATTTTTTCCACGGCATTATTTTTCAACGGCATACCTCTTTTAGGGTTGTGTATATTGGTCCTTTTGGTGTAAGGGTGCTTTTTTTAAGCCTTAAACATTTGGCTGTGAATGTTCCAATTTCTAGGTCGATTAGTTCTTTTAGCTTTTTGATTAATTCGCCTTTGTTTCTTCCAGTTCTTACTCTTGCAATTGTTATGTGGGGGCTAAACCCTTTTGGGTCTGGTTGGAATCCAAGCTTTCGGAGTTGTGGTTCAAGCTGCTCAAATATGCCTTTAAGTTCTTCTTCTCCCCTCTTTATTCCTGCCCAAACAACTCTTGGAAAGCGTAGGCTTGGAAATGCGCCTAAACCTTTAATTTCAACAGTGAACGGTTTAAAATTAACGTTTTCCATTGCCTTGAATATTTTTTCGACTATTCCAGGCGAGATATTGCCTAAAAAGCGTATCGTGATGTGAATGTTTTTGGGTTCAACAAGCTTTAGGTCAGCGCCCGTTTTAACTAGTTCCATTTGGGCATTAGACAAGCGTTCAATTATGGCTTTGTCTTCTATGTCGAAGGCAATAAAGCTTCTTAAACGTTCAGACATGCCTAAGCGCCTTCAACTTCTTTAAGGGAGCTTAACATTAATAACTTAAACGCATAAATCTAAACTTTAGAACAATCTACTCTATACTGGTCAGCACAAAAGCGATTTTCAGCGATCCTTAAAAATTTATCACACATTCTGTCTGAAAAATTCAGTTTTTCGTTGCGTATGATACTGTTATTATATAGTTGCTAAGGGCCCTTGGGATATGCATTCGAATTGTATATGTGATATTTCTCTTTTGGCGAATGTGTTTGGTTAAGTTTGGAAGTGCGGTACGCTCTGTTTGGATGAAACGCTGAGAAAGAAGCATTTGAGTTTGATTCGTGGAATAAATAGAAAAAAGGGAATTCGCGGGGGAAAGACTGAAAGAAACGGTGGACGAACCCTCTGCACTTTTCAATATCGATGGTGCAGGGGGTGGGATTTGAACCCACGAAGGCCTACGCCACGGGGACCTGA
>CAYOFB010000045.1:0-6595 GCA_964403145.1 uncultured Candidatus Bathyarchaeia archaeon | reverse complement strand
ATCAATTAAACATTTAATAACTTAAACGCATAAATGAACCGCGGAGAAAGAATTTGTCAAATAAAAAGATTGTTGGTATTGCTGGTATGCCTGGGGCTGGCAAAACATTAGCGGCAAGTATAGCAAAGCAAATGAATTTTGAAGTTATCGTTATGGGCGATATTGTTCGAGAAGAAGCCAAAAAAAGAGGCTTAACGCCTACTCCAGAAAATCTTGGCAGACTAATGCTTCAAATGAGAGAAGAAGAAGGAAAAGCTGTAATTGCCAAAAAATGCATCCCCAAAATCGAGAAAGGAAAAAGCGATTTCGTGGCGATCGACGGAATTAGAAGCCTACATGAAGTTGAGGAGTTTAGGAGATTTTTCCCAAATTTTATCACACTTGCAATTCATTCCTCTCCGAAAACCCGATTTGAAAGACTTTTCAAAAGAAAGAGAAGCGATGACCCAGAAAAATGGGCTACTTTCCTAGAGAGGGACATGCGAGAGTTAGAGGTTGGACTGGGCCATGTAATTGCACTAGCCGACCATTTAATAGTAAATGAAGGTTCGAAAACTGAATTTGAGAATAAAGTTAGGGAATTTTTAAGGAAAGTGATTGAGAATGGATGAAATAGAAATTTTGATTGAAGCTGAAGTTAATCCAACAGAGGATATTGAGAAAGTAAAGGCAGCAATTGAAAATGTTTTCGGAACAGTCAAATATGAAGTTAAAGAGCTTCACAAAGGAAAACTTTTGATTGCAAAGACTAAGGGCGCCAGCGGACTTACAAAATTTTATAATCTGCTCCGGCGAGAACGCATAAGAGATGCTGCCAGAACGGTCCTATTTGAAGGGACAAACGAGAAATCTGTTACTTTTTATCTCAATAAGCAGGTCGCCTATGTTGGACATATCTCATTCTGCAAGCCAGTCGCCGAATCCCCACTCGGCCCAATTAAGGTTCAGATTAAATGTGAAAAACCAAAAGAATTAATTGATTGGCTTGCACCAAAAACTACAACAAGTTAGGAGCTGATTAAATGAGGATGCTGGTTTTGGGCGGAGCCGGAGCTATGGGAATGGTAACAGTAAGGGATCTGGCAGAAACGCCGGAAGTCTCAGAAGTGATAATTGGCGACGTAAATATAGAAAAGGCCGAAAAAGTTGCGGAATGGGCTGGAAAAGAGAAAATTTCAATCAGAAAAGTTGACATCTCAAGCGTTGAAAGCCTAATTTCAATCATGAAGGATGTTGATGCTGTGGCTAATGCGGCGCCCTACCATCTAAACTTGACGGTAACAAAAGCGGCAATTCAAGCCCAAAAGAACCTAACAGACCTTGGAGGGGTCTATTACATGACTTTAAAACAGCTTGAATTAGATGCCGAGGCGAGAAACGCTGACGTAACGGTTGTTCTTGGCTGCGGCCTAGCACCTGGCGTAGCTGACATCCTAGCTAAACATGGTGCCGACAAGTTAGACAGAGTTGAGGAGGTTCACATATGGTATGGCGACAGAAGCTTTGAGCCAGCCAAGTACAAGTGGAGCTTCAGAACAGTCCTAGAAGAGTATACTAAGGGGCCAGTAATATATGAGAATGGAGAGTTTAAGCGGCTTCCGCCATTTTCAGGTAAGCGTCTTGTAAAGTTTCCAGCTCCAGTCGGCGAACGTCCATGCTGTTACGCTCTCTATTCAGGACTGGCCACGCTTCCGCATACGATAGATAAGGGAGTAAGGAAAGTTGACTGTTCAATGTCCTACACGCAAGAGGATGAATTGAGGATTAAGGTTTTAAATGAGCTTGGACTTACAAGGGAAGAACCAGTCAGGATAGGCGAAATCGAAATTTCTCCTAGGGAGTTTCTGCTCAGATGCGTTCCACCTCCAGACATTAAGGCTAAAGATGCATCAAGCTTAATCGTTGAGATTAAAGGCGAAAAGGATGGATGTCCAACAAGAATTAGTTATAGTCTTGTTCAGAGTTTCCACGAGGAATATGGCGCAAGTGCAATAGCCTACTTGACTGGTGTACCTCTCTCAATTGTTAGCCAAATGCTCGCAAAAGACGAAATAAAGGATAGAGGAGTTTTACCGCCGGAAACAGCAGTTCCACATGAAATCTTCTTTAAAGAACTTGCGAAAAGAGGAATTACGATAAGCGAAACCATAGAGAAAACTTCAAAACTTATATAGGCGAGAAAAAATTGAAAATTGGGATTTCCTCGCTTTACCTAATAAATAGACCATTCAGCTACTTTATCAAAAGAATTCCAGAGCTGGAAACAAATTTTATTGAAATAATCGATGACGGATTACATGCGATAAACAAGAGAAGAGCCCAAACATTAAAGAGGCTTGCTAGGGATTATGGACTAGAGTTTTCCGTTCACGCCCCATTTGCAGACATAAATCTGGCTTCACTCAACAACTCGATAAGAAGAGTGATGATAAAGAGGCTTGAAAAGTCATTGCAATATTCAAGCGAATTCGAAGCAAAGGTCTGGGTATTCCATCCCGGAACGCGGACAGGCCTAACCTATTTCTATCCGGAAAAAGAATGGGAAAACAATATTGAATCAGCGAAACACCTCCTAAAACTCGCTAAAAAGTTGAATGTAAAAATAGCAATTGAAAATCTTCCGCCGCCATATCCCCTATTAATGAAAAGCGTTAAAGATTTTGTCCGCTTCTATAAAGAAGCACCGAATGAGATTGGCATCGCACTTGATATTGCTCATGCAAATCTGAATGGACAAATAGAGCTTTTTCTAGAACGTTTTCCCGACAGAATCATACATATGCATGCAAGCGACAATGATGGAAAAAATGATTTGCATTGGGAGATAGGTAAGGGAACGATAAACTGGAGGAAGGTATGCCGGAAAATTAGGGAGATAGGCTTTAATGGAAGCATAGTCGTCGAGTCTGTTCAGAACGCTGAAGAAAGCCTAAAAAGACTTAAGAAGTGGCTATCTTAGCCATTTTTGAGCGGAATTTCAATCTTCATAAAATCTTCAGCGACGAAAACATTTGGAAAAACCTTTTTGGCTTGCTCCAATAATTTCTCCGCTGATTTATATCTTGCACTTATATGGGTAAGCACTAGTCTGTCGACTCCAGCTTTTCTGGCTATTTCGGCCGCTTGGCTAGGCGTCGAATGTCCATCCTCATAAGCTTTTTCGGCAAGCTCATCATCAAGCGTTGCATCATGAATTAGCAAGTCAGCATTTTCAGCCAGTCTAACCAAGTTCATGCATGGCCGCGTATCTCCACTATAAACTATTTTTCTACCCGGTCTAGGGGGGCCAACAACCTCTGAAGGCTTCACGGTTCTTCCATCCGGAAGCGTTACCGAATAGCCTTTTTGAAGTCTTGACCAGAGGGGGCCTTCCGGTATTCCCAACTTTTTCGCCTTTTCCGGATAGAACTTTCCCGGCCGGGGCTTCTCAATTAATGCAAAGGCGAAACTTGGGATTACATGGTCAACCTCTACAGCTAAAACAGTGTATTCATCCTCTTCGCATATTTTTCCTGCCTTGGCTATTTCGTGGATTTCTATTGGAAAAGTAAGCGTGTACTGGACCGTTTTCTGGATTACATCAATAAATTCTTTTAATCCTTTCGGCCCGTAAATTTCAAGCTTTCTTTGTCTGTCAAAGAGCGACATTGTTTGGATTAGTCCGGGCAAGCCTAAAACATGATCTCCATGCATGTGGGTAATGAAGATTTTCATTTTACGGTGAAAACTCAGTTTGGCCATAATCATTTGCCTCTGCACACCTTCTCCGCAGTCAAAAAGTATGATTTCGCCTTTTCTTCTGATGGCTATTGCTGGCAAACTTCTCTGCGGTGTCGGCGTACTTCCGGAAGTTCCGAGGAAGATTACGCTTAAACTCAATTTTATGGCCTCTCAAACACTGCTATTTCTCGGGTTAAGCTCCTATGGACATAAACGAAGTGGGATTCTAAATGCTTGTAGCCAAGCCCTTCACCTATCACGCCTATTCCCACAGTCTTTGGAGCCGCCATGCAAACATGCCTTCCTTTCGGTAAGATATCTAACAGGGCATTTAAGGTATCTGTAACTATCTCTTTAGTCGTTAAACCCATGGTGGTCGCGGATCTTCCGTAAGGCGGATCTGTAGCTACACAATCTGCATATTTGAATGGCGGCTTTCTGGCATCTGCAACCGCTAAGCCTTCGGGTTCTAAGCCGTAAAAATTCATGTTCTCTCTAGTTCCTTTAACCATTAGGCGTTTTGCATCGCATCCAACTGTTTTACAGCCTATAAGCTTTGCTTCGATTAGTAGACTTCCTGTTCCACAGAATGGATCGAGGAAGAGGTCGTTAGCTTTTGGCCTTGCTAAATTGACCATGCATCTTGAAAGTTTGGGAGGCATAGCGGAAGGATGAAAGAACGGCTTGTTTTTCGGCCTTCTTTGAGTAAAGCTTTTTGACGATACTTCTGAAAGTTTAAGTCCAAAAATGAATTTGTTTTGGGTTAAAACTCCAAAAAATGTTTTTTGAGGGTTGAAAAGGTTAACTTTGGATTTTGCTACTTTGTTAAGAATTATTTCTCCGATTTTTCTTTCAAGCTGTATTGTGCTCAGATGCTTAGCGCTTCCCGCCACCCGTTTAACTCTAACCACAAACTCTTCCTCAGACTTTAGGAAATTCTCAATGGAAGATTGAGATAACGCTCTAACTATTTCGGCGTAGTCTGCATCGCATTTGAAGATTTCAAAAGCGCATATTCTTGTCAGCGCTGCTCTCGAAGCGATAACTTCTGCACATTTATAATCAGTCTCAAGTCTCATAACCTGCGTAAGCCTTTCTAAAATTTTAAACTTGAATTCTTCAGCTTCTAAAATTGCCTTTATTTCGGCGAATGGGAGAGTTTCATGCTCGCCAGAAACCAGAAAGAAGAGTTTTGCCACAATTTATCCCTTAACTTTTCCAGCTAACGCCTCAGCAAGCAAAGGCGCAAGTGAAACAACGGTTACATTGCTCGGAACAGAATCTGTCCCAACAATTTCTTCAGCTCCGCTTTGCAATATTCTTTCCTTAGCGTTCCCAATCATTAGCGGATGAACGCAGGCAGCGTAAACTCTTCTTGCACCTTGCTTCTTAAGTATTTTAACAGCATTCGCAATAGTTCCGCCTGTGCTTATAATATCATCAAAAATTATCACATCTTTCCCAGAAACGTCAAGAATTCTCTCTTCAGTTTTAACTTCGCCAGTGTATCTGTCTCTTTCCTTATGTAACCAGCCGCAGCCTCCACCCAGAATTTTTGATGCCTCATTGGCTAATCCGGCTGCTCCTTCGTCTGGAGCCAAGGCAAAAGCGTCTTCCAGCCCTCTGGACCTAAAGTGGTCAGCTAGTAACCCTATTGCAGAAACGTTCTTGGCTGGAATTTCAAATTTTTCCAAAACTTTCTCTTCATGGACGTTAACTGTCAATAGCTCGTCCACGCCTGAAGCTTTCAATAGTTTCCCTACAGTCTGTATACTTATTGCCTCGCCGGGCAAGAAACGCTTGTCCTGGCGGGCATAAGCCAAGTAAGGAACAACGGCCACTACACGCTTGGCTCCTAAGTCTCTGGCTGCATCGGCTAATATGAAGAGTTGAATCAGATTTGTATCCTGCGGTGGGCCGGTGCTTTGCACGATAGCTACTTCTTCGCCTGCAATTTCTTCTTCAAATCTAATGTAGGATTCGCCGTCTGGAAACTTTTTATGAGCGATTGAAACTGCTTTGACTCCCAGTATTTCCGCAATTTTTCTTCCAAGCTCGGTTGAGGATGGGCCAAGAATTATTTTCATGTCGTTTTCCTCAGCATCTACTAGACAAATTAAGAAATAAAATCTTCGGGTTTCCTCTTCATTTAGTTATTAGGTCTGCTTCTTTCCAGGAATTTTCCTTAAACGGCTGGAACCGTTCTCTTGACTATTTCCGAAGTGTTAACCTTTTCCATTTATCTTAGCCTTCAGCCTCGTTTGCTATTCTACGTGAACTCTGTAAAGGTCTATATCTTCCCGCATTTCCTTCGTTATCTCTAAGAATTCTCTAACTGCTCGCTTGATATCCTTTGATTGCGTTATGTATCTGCCCACAATTAGTATGTCTGCACCCTTTTGTAAGGCTTCCCTTGCCGTTTCCGGGATTATTCCGCCGGCCACGCCTATCAGGAACTTTTTATCCTTGAATTCCTTTCTAAGCTTAGGTATCAAATCTAATCCTATAGTTCTGCCTGTTTCAACGTCTATTGCACGATGAATTATGACTACGTCCGGAAAATCTTTCAGCTGCTTAAGCTTTTCAATCGGATTTTCAACATACATTAAATCGACGAATGCATATATCCCAAGTCTCTTTGCTTCATAGATGAATTTATCTAGTGTTGAGATGTCTGCTAGGCCTGATGCAACAACGGCGTCGGCTGTTTCCTCGTAGGCTATGTCTACTTCAACTTTTCCGACGTCAAGCGTCTTTAGGTCTGCAATCATGAATATGTCCTTAGCTTCTTCGCGAAGTTCTCGAATGACTTTTGTGCCGTAACGCTTCAAAAGCGGAGTTCCAACCTCAAGTATTATACGGTCGCTTCTTGGAA
>CAYOFB010000044.1:0-6605 GCA_964403145.1 uncultured Candidatus Bathyarchaeia archaeon | reverse complement strand
CTTAATAATTATCATCGGGTCAATTTTCCTTATAGGCGGAATCATCGAAACCGTCATTGTATCTGAAAATCCCAGCTGGTTCCTGTTCATTCCGTATGAAATGACAGGCGAAGTCAGCAGTCTAGTTGGTCTTGCCTTTAATTTTGTTGGGCTCGTCCTTTTAGGTTTAGGAATAGCCCTATGCATACATTATGCGCTTGAAAGGTCATGGTATATGGCGGAGCTGCGTAGAGCTCAATCGCATGAAATTGAGAAAATGGCGAAGAGAAGAAAGAGGAAAGGCAAATAGGCATCTAGTGAGATTTCAAAGTTATATTCTTAATGTGCTCTTCCAGTTGAGCTAAACTCAGGAAAAGTTTTCTTTTGAAACTTTTGGTCATTGAGTCTTTACTTCTTTTGACAAGTGATAGAAGGTCAGAAATATACATTAGAGCTTCATCTGTCTGAAAAGCTTCCATTAGCTTTTCAATTTCCATTTCAACTTCATCAAGAAGCCGCGTTTTTTCCATATCATTCTTTAATGATGTTATCCACCTCAGAAGCTTCTTTAAGTCCTCTAGTTGTTCTCCGTCAATTTTCATCTCGTCTATCTTTTTCAAATCGACTGTTAACGAATATTTTTCCATTAAAAGGTAAATGTTGAATCCGCGAATAAACCTATTTAATGCATAATCGTCGTTAGATTCGATTTCTATGTCAAAGTCTTTGAATGTCGATTGTTCTATTTTTTCCAGAAAATGACCCGTATTTGATGAAAGTTCAGCATTAAAGGTTACTTCAGCTCCACATTTGGAACACAGCTCTTTAATTCTGGCTGAAGCAGAAAGCCTAAGCCTAAAGTTTTTGTCTAGAAGTTTCTCTTCAAGCTTAACCTTCTCAATTAAAAAGGATATCAAGTTACGTTTTGACTTGCATATCTTATTTAGCTGCGTAAGATAGGCGGAGCTTCTCATAACTTGACTCCAACTATCGCCGCCAGCAAACTCGTAGGGCAGGCTATTAACCTTTATATTATTTTTAGCTCCACATTTGGGGCAATTCCACTCAAAAGACTTCCTTTTGGTTTTCAGCCTCAATCTGCCTGTTAAACTAGGATTGGCTGGCAAAACCGTTAAAGTACAACCATTTAATTTCAATTCAGCCAATATAATGCCTCCAGATAAGGAAAATGTATAGGAAAGATAAAAGTCCAATTTAATATCTGATACAAATTATGCTACTACTGTAAAAAAGCAAAGTTGAAAGCCTAAATATCGATTAGTCTTTGTAAGATTTATCTAAGTTTCTTCTATTAGATAACTATGACATGGAGCCAACAAATCTATTCACGTATATAGGACTAGCTTTAATATTTGCGGGCATAGCCGTAATTATAGCCGCATTTATCCTATTCATGCTTCGCGGAATAGGAAAGGCAGAGAAAGTCAGGGGAGGAGGAATAATTTTTGTGGGGCCATTCCCAATAATTTTAGGAACAGACAAGGAATCTTTAAAAATTCTAGTTTTGCTCGCAATAGTCTTGGCTGCCATTATGATAGGCTTAATTATAGGATTTCAAATGTTAAAGATGTAGAGGCATAACAAATGGCGAAAATCTGCGAAATATGCGGCAATCGGCCTGCACGTTATATATGTCAGGAGTGCGGGCGATCAGCATGTGAATTCTGCTTTGTACCTGAAAGATGGCTATGCATAGAATGCTATAGGAAACTGGCCTATCACGCGCCGGTTCCGCCCATAACAAGGGGAATAGAAATCAATTTTCCAATTAAGTTATTCCTTATAGGGTTCATCATAGTTTTTGTTGGCACATTAATCCTAATGTTATCATCCCTTTATGCACCTTCCACACAAGGCGGTTTCATATGGATTTTTCCACTTCCACCATTCTTCTTCGGAACAGGCCAAGAGAAAAGCTGGTCCCTAATAGCAATATCAGCCATTATAATAGTTTTTGTTGCCTTCTCTATGCTTATTGTCTATCAAATTTTCAGGAAGACGTTTTAAGCAGCTTTTTAGGAATTTTATTGCCGATTAAAATTACAGTTTAGGAACCAGATTGATTGAGAAATCTGGAAGAGTTCAAAAGTTGCGCTTTTTATATTTAAAAAGGAAACCAAAATTGCTGCTTAAGGATCACCGGAAAGGCGAAAATAGTTAGGGATAGGCAAGTTAAGGCAAAACTGGCAAGGCACCGCAATTTTTCAGCAGGCACTGGAAGAGTGTAGATGCCCCAAACTATACTCTTTTGCAGATAGTTCCTTCCGAAATTACGTACGTAACACCAGAAGAGACAAAGCGTATAAGATTGTTGTGGCGGGCCCGCGGGGATTTGAACCCCGGATCTCCGGCTTTCTTCACTAGAGTTAGAAGGCCGACGCGCTATCCAGGCTGCGCCACGGGCCCTCTTCAGAATATTTGGTAAACAGCGAAAATATAAAGTAATTGTTCATTTGTTCGTAAGAAGCTTTTTCCAAAAACTTAAATTGTGCAAAGCAAAAACTTAATTAGGGGAAGGGGTATTGTCCGAAGTTCATCGTCTAAATGAGGAGTTGCCTATCCCCCTTTCCAACTATATTAATCTGATTAAGGAGAGAAGGCCTCCATATTATGATATAATCCAATATATTCTCCTCGACATGGAGCATCATCTTGAAAAGGCGGGCCGCAGCGAGGTAATCTATACGATTAATCCTAGAAGGCTTCATAGGGAAATTGAGGACAAAATAAAGAGTGAGAAGCTTACTACGACTAATATTTGCCGCACAATATTAGCCTTTTTCTATGGAATGCAACTGAGGGAAGGAGAAGACTTCTTTATTACTACAAGCGCTAGGGGACGTAAGAATTATCATGTGAAGCTTACACCTTTCACTATGAGCTTACTTAAAAGCTTCATTTGATTATTCAAGGTATATTGCTGGTCGGTAAGGCATAGCTGCTGACGCCTTATCCTTAGGGTCATACTTTTCTTCATTTTCTTCTTCCCAAACGTAGACTTTAGCCTTAAGTTCTTTCTCAAAGAATTCCTTAACTTGGTTTAGTATTTGATTTTCGTCGATTTTTCCGATTTGAAGAATTTTTTTCCTTTTTTCCTGCGGCATTCGGTTTATTTCATTGACTATTCTGGCGGTAAACCTTGATATTTCCTTAGATTTATCTTTTAGTTCTGAGTCTTTTAGCAGTTCAGGCATCAGTTCTTTCATTGTTAGAGTTTTTGAAGCTGCCTTTTCGACTGCTTTTAAGTAGACTTTCCATTTCCACGGTGCAGCAGCGTATAGGTGTATTTGTTTCGGAGTGATTTTTGTGGCTTTGATTATGTTGTAGGCGTCTTCGAGTAGTTCTTTTATGTAGGCTTCGATTTGTTCGGCTTTTACATTTATTTTCTCTTCTTGATAGATTGGCCATTCAGCCTTTGAAATGAACCCTTTCTTTCCCATTCGTTCCCATATTTCTTCGCAGATGTGTGGAGCAAACGGCGCCAGAAGTCTCGTCCAAATGTCTAACACTTCAAGCAATATTCCGTTTTCCATGCTTCCCTTTCTTCTTATATACCATCTTAGGTCATTCCAAACTTCAAAGAACGCGGTGTCTAGGGCGGTTCTAGTCCTTAAAACTTCAAGATTTTCAGTCACTTTTCTAATTCTTCTCTGGATTGTGCTTATAAGCCACTCTTCCAGGTGAGTCTTTTCTTCTTCTTTCTTTGCATTTTCTATTATTTGCTCGGCAAACCTATAGAAGGCTTCTATTTTTCCCTTAAGGTTTATTAGGTTCTCTCTTCTCCAGTCCGGATCATCCATTCCCTCTGCGCCGAGTAGCAGCGCCATTCTCGTCGCATCCGCACCATACTCTTCGACAGCATTTCGCAAAGTTATGAAGTTGCCTTTTGATTTTGACATTTTCTTTCCTTCTATCATTAGCATTCCGTTTACGCCGATGGATTTTGGCCAATGCTCCGGCGGAAACAACGCTACATGATGGAATATGAAGAATGTTAGGTGATTTGGAACAAGCTCTTTAGCTGAATTTCTCATGTCGACTGGATACCAGTATAGGAATTCTTTTCGCATTTCATCCAGAATTTCAGGGGTAATTCCAGTTTTAGCCGCTATTTCAGATTTTTCTCCCTTTCCATGAAATATGTAGTCGAAGACTTCTGGAATTAACTGTTCGGGTTTCAGTTCATACTGCCTAACGTGTTTGTTTATTGTGTAGAAGGCCATGTATATGGTTGAATCGCTTAGGGTCTCAATTATCCATTCGGGATTCCATGGTAGAGGAGTGCCCAAACCGGTCTTTCTTGCGCATGCCCATTCTTTTAGCCAGTCTATTACGTCTAGGAACCATTGTCTGGCTGTTTCTGGATAAATCTTCATTTTTGAGAGGGCTTCTTTTGCTTTTTGTTTCCATTCTGGATCTGAGTATCTTAAAAACCACTGATCTTCTAGGACTTTTACTGTGCATTCCGTTAGGCATCTGCAGACTACGCGTTGGGGTAAGTCATACATTATGTCGGCTATGCCCCTAGCCCTAAAATCTTCAATAAGCTTTTCCTTAATTTCCCTAACAAGTTTGCCAGCGTATTCTCCGCAAATTTCTTTTAGAATTCCGCCGTGGAATTCTTTCTTGTAGAGGATTTTTGTTGCTTCTTCGGCTTTTGGGTCGTACTGGTTTTTTGCTCCAAGCTTTTTAACGAGTTCTATTGCTGGATATTCTCCGAAACCCTCAACTTTAATCATTGATATTGGCTTTATCTCTTCGATTTGGGCAGGTTCTATCCCATATTCTTTCAGGGTTTCCGGCTTTTCCTTTAGGTCTTTCAGTGCAAGCCAGTCGTAGGGTGCGTGAGCTGGAACGCTGTAGACTACGCCTGTTGCGTGTTTGGGGTCTACAAACCAGCCTGGCAGTATTAGAAGCGATTCGCTGTTGATCGGATTTTTGCAGTATTTTCCAATGATTTCTTTTCCCTTAAACTCCTCGATTATTTCGACTTTTCTTGCTTGGTCTTTTAGTTTTTCTGCTGCTTCGCGGCTTACTATCCATCTTTCTCTATTAACCTTTGCTTTTACATAGGTGGCGTCTGGATGCAGCCATAGGTTTGTTACGCCATAGATTGTTTCTGGACGGAAAGTAGCCGCTACTAGGTAGGCGTCTTCATATGGAAATTTTATCAAAATATATTCTTCTGGTGATACGCCCTCTCCTTCTTGGCGGTCTGCGTCGCCTGTTGGGCTTTGACAGCGTGGGCACCAGATGACTGGATGGGTTCCTCTTGTTACGTAGCCCTTCTCTTTCAGCCTTAGATACTGCCATTCTATGAATTTGTTGTAGGTTGGGCTTGTTGTGTGAAATTCTCTCCGCCAGTCTATGGAGAAGCCCATTTTCTTGGCTGCAATTTTTCCTTCCCTTGTATAGTAGGTTGCCATATAGACGGGATCAACGAACTTTTCGATTTCCTCTTTTGGAACTCCGTCGATCTCCATTAAGGCCTTAATGAAGTCTTTATCGCCTTCTCTTACTCTCTGGCTTGCGCCTGCTAGAGGGCCTCCTGTCCAATGCCATGCCCATGGGAAAAGCACATTGTAGCCTTGCATGCGTTTGAATCTTGCGTATACGTCTACGCGGGTGGCGGTAAAACCGTGTCCAAGATGTAACGGGCCGTTCATGTAGGGATATGGAAAAGTGACGAAGATTTTCGGCTTGGATGGGTCTGGATCAGCCTCGAAAATGTGATTTTGCTCCCAGGCCTTTTGCCATTTCTCCTCGATTCTCTTCAAGAACTCCATAAAAGTTTCTGGACTAGTCATTTGCCTATTAAAAGTTTTGTTATTTGGTCGGGAGGAAACGATCCCCCATTTTAAGGCACCAAACAATAAGGCGTAGAACTCACATTAAAAGATTATTGTTTACAAGTAAATAAGCTAGGTTTTAAGTTGACTTCTTAAAGTTTTTTCAGCTTCTTTCATTGCTTCTTCTAGGTTTTCCGGTTTTGTTCCTCCTCCCTGCGCGAAGTCGGGTCTTCCCCCTCCGCCGCCGCCAACTATTGAAGCTGCAACTTTTGCGATTTCTCCCGCATCGGCCCCTTTTTCTATCGCTTCTTTTCCAGCCATGACAACTATTCTGGCAGTTTTATCATCAGAGGCATAAAATAATACAACTGCGTTTGGTTCCTTTTTTACGGTTTGACTTGCTGTCTGAATCATCCTTTCAATGTTTATGTCACTAAACCTTCTTTTCACAAGCTTTACGCCGTTAATTTCAACAATTTCCTCGGCAACCGCCAAAGCGCCTGTTTCTTTTTCAGCAAGTTCCTTAAGCAATTGTCTTTCCCTTCTTCTTGTTTCCTTTAATTCTTCTAAGATTTTTTTGGCTGTTTTCGGAAGTTTCTCCAGTGGAGTTTCCAGTATTTCGGCTGTTTTTAGTAGCAGTTCTTCTTTTTGCTGTATTGCTTTTAATGCGTGGATTCCTACGCTGTAGTCTAGTCTTTCTACGCCGTCTTGAACTCGTTCTGTATGAACTATTTTTATGAAGCCTATTTCGCCAGTATTCTTAACGTGGGTTCCTCCACACGCCTCAACTTCCCAATCGCCAATCTTTACAACGCG
>CAYOFB010000043.1:0-6715 GCA_964403145.1 uncultured Candidatus Bathyarchaeia archaeon | reverse complement strand
CCGACAAAAATCTCATACCCCCCAATACCATGAAGTATAAGGTTCATCTTCGCAATAATAGCCATAATCTCATTACGTTCCTGTCCGAAAAGTTCCAAACTTGGCTTTCCGCCATTGAGCTTCTCCCTAACATAATTATAAGCTTCAATAAGCATAGCGCCAGAACCACAAGCCGGGTCAAGAACAACGCTTCCATCTTCAACATCCAAAATCCTAACAATTAACTCAATGACTTCTCTAGGAGTATATGTTTCTCCCTCTTTCGCCTTGTCCGGCGCAAAATAAGACAGAACCCATTGATAGGCATCGCCTATGATATCGTAATCAACCTCAGAAAAATCATACTGGTTGAAAAGCTGAACTAAACCCTCAAGAATATGCATATTATCCTCACTTATAAAGCCCAGAAAGCCTAAAACCTCAACAAGCTTCTGAAGGTCCTGAAGCCCCTCATTCAACCTCGCAATCTTAATCATAGCATTCGCAATCTCCTTAATAGTCTCCCTACTACGAGTAATCTCACGCCAACTATACAACCGCCTCTCCCGCTCATCATAAAGCACTAAATAATCGCTATTAGCCAAAAGATAGGCCTCTTCCCTCGAAAATCCCTCTCGGACATACCTGTCCACAATAGAATGCCACTTATCACTAACAGTCTTATAAAACAAGAAAAGCAGTAACACCTTATAATCAACAGCTGTCCTAATCAAGTCTGCACCGTTCTTTAGAAGTTTAATCAGTTCATCTCTGCCAACAGCAGCCTTCTTAACCGGAACAACCTCAGGCCGAGCCAAAACAAGCCGATAAATACTCCTCCTATAATCCTCAGGGTTCTCCCGAACCTCAACCAGCCCCTCCCTTCTCAAAACAGACAGAAGCTTATTCACATTCTCAAGAGCAGCATTCCTACGCCGCAAAACCTCCTCAACATCATCAGTCGTAAACTCCCTAGCACCAATCTCCTCAACAAGCAAAAGATAACGCGAACGAGCCCAATCCTCCAACCTACTTACAGCGCTCCAATCAACACCGACTAACGACATAACTTAATACCCTCGCCATTATACGTATATTAAATACCATAATAAAATTTATGGTATATTTCATCCTAAACGCTTGAGATTGTCTAAGGCATTAACTTCATTAAAATATAACTTGAGAAAATCCTGATGAATTTTTCAATATTCTTCCTATCTAATTTAGAAAGTCTTTGAGTCTTAATATCGCTTATTTCAAGAAAGTCTTTTTCTCTAATGCATATGACTTTAGGACGGATTATCCCTAATACTATGAACTTCTTAATAAAATTCCTTTCTGGGTCGAATAATCTTTTGGGATTCGCAAAATTATCTCTTGTTCCGTCCTTTGTGTTTAACCTCTTATTGAGGTCTTCAGCAACACCAATGTATAATACTCCATAATTTTCGTCGTAAATTATGTACCATCCAGGAACGGCCAAATCAAAAAATCGCTTATTTCCTGCAAGTTTAAAATAATAGCTGTCTTCAACCGTTAAATCATAAACAAGCCCCTTTTTAGCCGCCTCAACTACCCAATTAAGTAACTTTTTGATTCCGGACTTATTATTCATTGGTAACAGGTCAGTAATTATTTCCCCTTTTTCAGGATACCCCCTCCTTTCCTGCCATGCGAAACAATTCTCGCATCATTTCATCATCTGTCATGTCGGGCCTCTTAAAGTCCTTCTTTAAGTTTTGGAAATGTTCCCATGTATCCTTGTACACGAAAAGTATTCTAAGGTCCCCTTCCCCTTCAACTGATTCTGTCCCTAAAGCCAAAACGCGATTGAATTCTAAATCTCGCTCCTTAAATCCTCTTTCTATATGATTTTTCTTGAAATCTTTCAAAGCTTTTTCTAATTGACGTATAGCGGAGTCAACTAATCGTATACGTGCTAAAATATCTTCTGCTTTCTCCTTAGTGAAAACCCAGCGTTTCTTCTCTCTTTCGACTAAAAAACCTTTCCGTTCTTCCATAACCAAGACATTTTTTAACTCTTTAAATTCCTTCTTGACTACATTCAATTTACCGGACACTATCAAAAAATCCAACAATACCCCTTGAGGTATTGCCATTTTGAACACCGATTACTTTTCAATCTATATATTTCGGGCGGTTCGTTTAAAAATTTACATCAAAAGTCGCCTTTCTGAATGGACATTTTATCAGGAGTAAGTATCAAACTTAAACTTCGCCCAGCACGCTATAATAAGTGGATTAAACCTTTTTAACGTTTTATGCCAAAAAGATTATTATCAATCAAGTATTTGGTGGAATACGCGCCGAATAAATCTTTTTTCTTAGTTCACTAAGTTTTCTTTCGATTTCTCTCTTTTCTTTTATTTGCTCAAGTAAGGTTATGAATAGGTGTAGTGCGCTGGGGTTGCCTTGCCATTGGCTTATCAGTTTCGGCGCAATTAAGTCTAAGTTGTTGAAAGTTTTGGAGTCGAGTCCTAGTTTCTGGGCTAAAATGAGTAGGGCTCGATAGTTATTAGCATAGATTTTCCTTAGTTGCCTTTCTAAATCACTTACCTTGCGGGTCAAGGCTGTATGCCTTGTTTTAAGAGCTTCGTAAGACATGCTAACGGGCCTTCCAGAATGACCAAGCCTGTCAAGCGCCTCGGCCAAAAGCAGGTTAACTAGCTGGCTTGCATTCTTCGCATAGCCAAGCTTAACCAGCTCTTGAATCCTCTCCCAAACATCATCTTCTATGTACAACGTTCTTGCGCCGCCGGACCTAGCCAAGCCATCCACCAAAGTATTGCTGGAATTATCACATATATAACATTTTTACGGGCGCAGATGCGTTGCGACGCAAATAAAACACAATATCATATGCCGAAAACTATTAATCATCTCAATTCTGAAAAAGGAGACTTTTCCTTGTTCTTTGAAATAATGTTATTTCGCGGTTAACTTTTATTAACCGTGTACTTCCAACGTTTATAATACCTAACTTTTTTAAAAACTTTGGAAAACACGCCTATAAAGCCCCTACTGGCCAACTTTTCCCGAAAAGCTGAATGCAGTACGAGGACGATTCGGTCGATGGGCTCATAGCGATGCGGTTTACACGAGCCTCCTACAGATTCAGATTTTCATTATGGCTATGATATTAGAAATACGTTTCGGAAATTATGTCAGAAACCCTTTTACGTTGTAAAGCACACTTTTTGAAGGCTCTTTTTATCGCTTTTTTGAAAATTTTTCTTGAATGCATGTAAACCGGACTTACCTTCGCTCTATTGATGATTTTCCTCCCATCGTTCAGAAATTTGTTATAAGCTTCATTAAATTCATCATAGACTCTTGTTGACATAGTTAATTCGTTAATTAAATGCCATTTCACGGCCTCCATACACAGACGAATAGCCTTCTCGGCATCTTTCAAGTCGATGATAGGAAGCAATAAAAGAACCCAATCTTTAATTTTTGGCTCCAAGGAAGCATCCCAGTCTTCAAGTCTATGAATTCTTTCATACATAGAAATGTAAAAATCGTCAAATTCTTGGTCAGTAGATTCGCTAAACACCCGCTTTATTTCCCTGACAGCACATATAAAGAGAAGGGATTTATACTCATAAAACAGGAATGCAACTATGGCACTTGACGGCACCCTTTTCTGGAAGTACTGTGCCAATTTTTCTTCCACAAGGTTATAAAGCGAACCATTACACTTTTTGCAAAGCGATGGAATGGCACATATCTTTCTGTTGCTTCTGCAAAAGTCACATAATTCCTTAAGTACTGCCTTTATTCTTGAAGGATGTTTACTTTTTAAATGCGATATTTTTTCAAAAATTTCCCGATAGATTCGGAAATCGTCCGGTGGCGGAACGTATGCTGGTTCTTGGACCTCATCCTCAGTTGAGTACAAAACACTCAGAATCTCTGCGGGCTTTCCTTCCGGAGTTAACAAGCAATTTTTCAGCAGTATATCAATGACTTCTGAAACGCCCCAGTCTTGAGGGTAATAGATGCCTAACTTGCCCTTCGTTGTTATCTGGACTATGTAGTCCTTAAAATCTCTCAAATAAAATGTGACTCTTCCTTTCCACGGGCCATCAATTATTACCACTTTGCCTTGATGATGTAACCGCCTAAGGTTGTCCCAAGTAGTTTCGAAGCCAAGATTAGTTTGGAACCATATGCTCTCCTTCATTTGGACCGAAAAATAGGGTCCCTTAAGGGGGGCTTAACTTTTTCGACAGAGGTGACAAGGATGAATGACGTTAGAATTGCATGCAGAATACCAATAGAAGATGATAAAGCTATTGAAAAATTGGTTAAAGAAGGAAAATACTTGAACAAAAGCGACTTTTTTAGAAAAGCAATTAAGAAACTGCTTGAAAGTGAGGTGAGTTAGTCAAACTTCAAAAAATAAAAGTCGTGGAAGGGTTAGGGCATGGTTACTTTTGATAAGAACTTGTATAAAGTTTTTCCCTTGCTTGATAGGAGAAGTTCTCTTTTTAAGTGTGTTGAGGTTATCTTGTGGTTGGTTGATTCTGGAAAGAAGGAAAATAGCGTAATTTATTATGATGAGCTTGATGATGCCATATTTTTTGTTTGTGGAGAAGATTCGAGGACTAAAAGGAAATATTTGCGTTGCCTTGTTAGGCATGGATTCATTCATCCAATTACCAAAGAAACTGTTGAAGATGTAAAGAGAATTACGGTAGAGACAAGGCATGGAAGGCATTGTAGAAACTATCGTGTTGAGAAGGGGTTTAAAGCTTACATGTTTGATGAAAGGGCAATTCGCATCATTAAGGAGTATAGGAAGCAGAGAAAATTGGTTTCCCCCGTTCCCCCTTCCAGAAGTTTGGGTTGTGAAGGGGAAGATTTTGAAAAATATGTGTGTGCGTGTAGCACAGCTTCAGAGCAGAAAACAAGCGTAGAGACATGCTTAGAGACCATGGAGAGGAATGCAGAGAATATATGTGTGCATGTAGAGAAGAAAGAAGAGAACAAGAATATAGAAGAAAGAAGAAGAAGTTGTGTTCCACACACACATACTTTTCTCGAAAATGTCAACGAAAACTTGACAAATGTAGCTTTACCAGAGTTCAGAATATTCAGTGCTGAGCCATTAAAAAGCGAACTTGATAGGGCAAAGGTAAAATGGGGGAGAGAATCAAATGGTCGAGCATAAAGAATTGCCGGCGCAAAGGTCTACGCCGACACTTCCTAAATGGTGTATTGTTGGCTATGCAGAGATTTCCACGTCTGGAAAAAGCATTCGCATAAGGATTATGCCAAATTATAATCTTCAACGTATTTACTTAGGTATTGAAGATTTGAAAGGTCTTCTTTCCGGCCGGAAAAAGATAATTCAAATCTACATTCCCAAGGAAAACCTCGGGAGATAGCGAAGCATTGAGTGAAAGGGGGCCCTTGAGGGTTGATTTCGCTAAAGAGACGAATGAGCAGCTTATGTCGGCGAGTCAACCTTCAAATGTGCCCTCATGCCCAGAATGCGGCTCCAGACGTGTCTGGAAGGATGGTCTACGCTATACAAGTGTCGGCGCAATACAGCGTTGGCTGTGCCGCGACTGCGGCTACCGCTTCTCAGAATCTCGCATGGAGAAACCTAGAAAAATAGCTTTGTACAAAACTAGTAGTTGCCGAGTAGGCGGCTGGGAGGACCAGCCGAAAAACTCGGCCAAGGCCGTGCTGGCCTTGAAAGAACTAGAAGAGATGGAAAAGTGGGCGGCGGGGGCCACAAAGATTGGCAAAGACGTCAAAGGAGCCATCATTAATTTCATTTGGAAGTTAAAGCGGGAAGGGTATGCTGAGGATACTATTAGAGATTACGGCTATATTATAAAGACTTTGGCGAGGAGAGGGGCAGATATTTTTGACCCCGAAAGCGTCAAAGAAGTCATTGCAAAGCAGAAAACTTGGAGCGAATCAAGGAAATGGCAGGTTGTAAAGGCATATTCAAAATTTGCTGAATTCAATGGCATAAGCTGGATTCCACCGAGGTACAAGCCAGCTAAAAAGCTTCCATTCATCCCTACAGAGGAAGAACTTGACCAACTTATAGCTGGATGCAACCCTCAAATGGCGACGTTTCTACAATTGCTTAAGGAAACTGGAATGAGATGCGGAGAAGCCTACAACCTCAAATGGACAGACATAGATTTTAGAAGCAACACTGTAAGGATAACCCCAGAAAAATCAAGTAACCCGAGAATCTTTAAAATATCAAACACGCTTATCTCAATGCTTTCCAGACGACCAAGAAACTCTGAAAGAGTCTTCAGCTACAAAAACAAACGCTCACTGCACAAAAGCTTTGAGAAACAAAGGAAAAGAATTGCCTACAAGCTCGGAAACCCAAGAATACTAAAAATAACCTTCCATACCTTCAGACATTGGAAAGCAACAATGGAATACCATAAAACAAAAGATATTCTGCACGTCATGAGACTGCTAGGACATAAAAACATCCAGAACACGTTAATTTACACCCAGCTTGTAAGCTTCAATGACAGCGAATACGTATGCAAAGTTGCAAAAACCCTAGAAGAAGCAACTCAGCTAATAGAAGCTGGATTTGAATACGTAACAGACATGAACGGTTATAAACTATTCAGAAAAAGAAAATAAACATGTAGGGGTATCGTCTATCCCCGTGGGGCCGTCGTCTAGTTTGGTCTAGGATACCAGCCTGGGGCGCTGGCGATCC
>CAYOFB010000042.1:1179-6884 GCA_964403145.1 uncultured Candidatus Bathyarchaeia archaeon | reverse complement strand
TCCCATAGAGAGTGTCATGAACAAACGATATTATTTTGAAATGCAGCTTCTCATATATGGACATTTCACTAACCATACTTACCGCTAGTTGAGATTTCCCTTCACAGCCTTAAATTCTAAAAACTCTTAATTTTAGCTTCTTCTAAAAGGAATAAAATTGCGCCGTAAGATTCTAGAAGATGACTTTTTTCATGCTCCGCTTTGCTCATTTCCTTTAATGCTTCATGAAAAGCCTTAATGGATTTCAGTCGAATTTCAAGCATTTTCTTGGTTAATTCCGGTTTTTCCTCTATTTTACTCATAGAATTGTGAAGTTCTTTAAGTGTATTTATCCATCTTCTTAATGATTCAATTGCCTTACGTTCAGCTTCGACGAATTCCTGCAGTCTAACTTCCAGCTTTCTTATTTCGTTTAGCAGCTCCTCACTCATAAAATCACTCCTTAGTATTACATTTATAATGAGTGGTAACACTATTTAAAGCTTTAATCATCTCTTTCTCGGCTTACGCGGAGGAGCCGCAACCGCCCTTATTCCAAGTCTTCGCCTTATCTCCCTAGCTAAAATTTTCGCGTATCCTATTCGATAGTTGTCTGTTATTACAAGTTTTGGTCTGCATCGCCTAACATAGTCAATTAATTCTTCAAAATCTGAATGGTCGCTTAGAGCGATTACGTATTCTTTTTCGCCTATTTGACGGCATGGCTCGGCGAATTCCCATCCGCTAACCATTATTTTGTAGCTTTTCATGTCTGTAAATCTCCTTTTTGAGGTCATGTGATAAAAGCCTACGAATTGTTCATTCTTCTCAATAAGTTCCTTTGCATATTTGCTCTTTGAATGCCAAAATCTTCCAACTCTTCGGCCATACTTCTCATATACCTTGCACACTTGAAACACTCTTTCTGGAACAATATATGGAACTTTGACGCCGTGATTCCAGAGAATCTCCATAACTTCCTGAAGTTTGCCATAATAGCCGAAAACGTAGACTGGGCCTTCGCATAAGCCCTTGTCAACCGTGTCGACAATTAAATCTTCAATTTCTTTCTGAAATGGCCTAACGCAGTGTGGACATCCATAGGTTGCTTCCATAACTAGTATGTCGCATTCAATTACAGGAGTTTTTGGCATGCGGAAGTCGCTTGTGTAGAGGATGCATGTTGAATCTACGTCTTCGACTAGAACTTGGGCGGAGCCAAGAATGTGGTCAGCGAAAAAGAATGTTATGCGTTCATCCTTATATTCGAAGGGTTCCTCATAATCAAGCGTCTTCACGTTTCCACGCATAAGGAAAAGCTCACCTTTCAAGACGGAAAGTAGATCTTTAGTTGCGGGAGTCATCAATACGGCTTCGCACTGCTGTAGACTCCTATTCAAGGCTATAGTGTGGTCGGCATGGGCGTGAGTTACAACTCTTAATGGTCTTGCCGCATCATGGCCATCGCAAGCCAGATACTTGCCTAGTAAAACGGCGCCTTTACTTGTTATACCGGCCTTTAAACTCAAAGTTTATCACTTAAATCTGATCCAAAGTCATTAATCAAGGTTGCCATGAATTTTACTCCTTTGATAAATAGGTTTATGGGCAGATTCTCGTTTGGTGCATGTCCCCTAGCTTCCGGATAGCTGCAGCCAGCCGAAACTACAAGTATGTTAAGCCAGTTTCTGAAGAGATGCATTGGCCCAGAGCCGGCGCTTGTAGGATAGATAACAGCCTTTTTTCCATAAACTTTCTCCGCTACGGAAGCTACCAAACGGACAAATGGATGATTAATCGGGGTTCTAGTCGGTTCGGTTGAGCCATATCTTATAATTTCTATATCTTCAAATCCTCTATTTCTTAAATGAATCTTTAATTTCTCAAATATTTCGTCTGGCATTTGTCTTGGTACAAGTCGGAAATCAAGCTTTGCGAAGGCTTTACATGGCAGAACGGTTTTTGAGCCAGCGCCGCCATAGCCTGAGTGAATACCGTTAATTGTACACGTTGGATTGAAAAGCAAAGTTTTCAAGGCTTCTAGTCCTGTTAGGCCGTGAAGAAATTCTTTTAAGCCTAGTTCACGCTTGATTTCCTCTTCTTCAAACGGTATTTCCTTTAAGCATTCGATTTCTTCGCTTGATGGTCCCTCAACATTTTCATAAAAACCTTCAATTAGAATTTCATCCTTTTCATTTTTGATGTTGTTTAGCGCCCAAACCAGTCGCCATGCGGGATTAGGAATTATTGGAGCATTCGCCGAATGAACATCTCTTTTTGCGCCTTTCGCTCTGAGTTCCACGGACAGGACTCCTTTTAGGCCTAGGTAAAGGCATGGGTTTCCACGCCTATTGATTCCGCCGAACTCCCATATGCATGCATCCGCCGAGAATAAGTCTGCATACTCTTTAATTACCGGTGCAAAATGGGGGCTACCTATTTCCTCTTCGCCTTCGATAACAAACTTGATGTTCACCGGAACCTCGCCTACAACATTCAGAAATGCTTCAACAGCCATAAGCCTAGAAACAAGGTTTCCTTTATTGTCAGAAGCCCCTCTACCATAGATTTTTCCATTTCTTATTTCTCCGCTGAAAGGCGGGCTTTCCCATTCCTCAATTGGGTCTGGAGGCTGAACATCATAGTGATCATAGAAAAGCAGGGTCTTATTCGATTTTTCTGATTTTATTTCTCCATAGATGACTGGATTTCCATCTTTTTCCGGAATAACCTTAACGTCAAGTCCTATTTTTTCCATCAGTTCTTTTACGGCTTCTGCACATTCCTTTATTCCTTCGCCGGTTGCGGCGACACTTGGCTTTCTAACAAGTTCAATAAGCTCTTTTACGAATCTTTCTGAATTTTCATCTATGTAAGAGTAGATTCTTTCCATTAAGCTCATTTGTTTCACCACTTAGAGGGATAGCGGATTTCCATAGACTTCGCTGAAGAATAATTCCTCGAATGGCTTTCTTGGCCTAGGCGGAGGGTTCTCGTTTGGGACACCTATTGGAAGCAAAGCAATAACTGCTAGCTCTTCTGGGGCATTCACGATGCGCTTAACTTCGTCTTCGTTGAATGCGCCTATCCAGCATGTTCCATATCCAAGCGCCGTAGCCGCCAAAACCATGTGCTCAACCGCAATCATAGGATCTTGCAAGTATGGGATTCGGCGTTTAGTGCCAGTCGAAGAATATACTGTTGGGTCGCTTAAGGCTACTATTACGACGTTGGCTTCTGCAATGAACATTTGATTCATAGAAGCCTTCGCCAACCTCCTTTTTCTTTCAGCATCTCTAACAACTATGAAACGCCAAGGCTGGCGATTCTTACCCGAAGGAGCCAATCTGGCAGCTTCCAAAATCTTCTTTAAATGCTCATTAGGTATAGGATCAGGCTTATAGCTTCGGATGCTTCTTCTCTTCTCAATAACCTCGAATAAATCCAACGGCTTATTCCTCCTTAGCGGATAGAAGATAGCAATAGTTGATAAATTAAGTTAATGGTTCTAACTAGTTTGAGAGGCATTTTCAGCTTTCGAGCAGCCCTTTTCAAACAGGCTAAAAGGTCCAGCGGCAAAAATGGAATTTTGCGAAGATGCAAATGTTAAATCTTACTTTGCAATTGACAAAGTTTATAGTGTAGCGCGTTTCCATTTACCTTGGAGAAAGTTTATGGTTGAAGAAATAGACGTTATAGACTTTCTGAAAGACCACGGCGGTCAAGCAACACTGAATGATATAGCCTTGGGACTTGGAATTCCAAAGTATGGACCAAATTCCGCTTATGCGGTGCTTCAGTCATTAAAGTCTAAGGGAATCGTCGATAGAAAAGGTGAAATGTGGGTTCTAGTTTCGGCGGAAACTGAAAAGCCAGCAGAAGCTGTAAAACCGGCTGTTACTGCCGTGTCGAAACCGGAAACAACAGAAGTAGCCGCAGCGGCTCCGTCGCGGGATGTTGAAACTATTGTTCAAGCAATGGCGAAAACATTGGCAAATGCAATGAAGGTTAGTCCTCCACCGCCTGATCAGTGGGAGCTTGCAACCCAGCCCATGAAGACTGAGATAGCAAAGGAGGAGGAAAAGCTAAAAGCATTTGTTCTTAAACCAGATGAGGCTGTTGAGGCCAAAAAGCCTCTTTTAGGCTTTAAAACCGGAACCTTCCTAGACCAGCTTTTCATAACTCCAGAGGGAAAACCATTAAACGGAATTCCAATTTGCGGCCAATTCGCCATAACAGGTCTTCCGGGTGCCGGAAAATCAATACTTGTCGAGGAGATAGCCGTTAGGGTTGCGGCTTCCGGAAAGAAGGTTTTGTACGCTACGGCGGAGGATGTTTGGAAAAGCCAGACTCCACGTTTTGATCTGCAGTCGAGAATGAAGCAGAAAGCCGACATTCTAGGCTTAGACTGGGAAAAGATTAGAGAAAACCTTTTCATTCTTGATACCGTTGCCTATCCGGAACTTCGTGAATGGAACACTTTTGCGGAAACCTATCGTTATGTTGTGGAAAAGGAAAAGATAGAGCTTGCAATAATTGACTCTGTCACTGTTTTGGAAGCCTATAGGGGCGCCTTAAAGTATAGGGTTATGGAGCTAGCCCGCTACAACCAGCTTCACGGAGTAACAGGCCTATTCGTCAATCAAAGAAGCGCCGAAACATGGGACAGCTATGACATGGCTGGAGGAATCGGCTTAGCTCACAACTTGGATGGAACAATAATCGTAGACTATGGAAGGGTCTATTGGCAGGACCAGCAGATGGACCTTCAAGCAAGCAGAGGGGAGTTCGTAAGAATAGTTCGAGTTTTAGACTGTAGGATGTGCAATTTTATCAGGAAAAGAATACGTGTCGACATAACACCCGACGGATTTGTTAGACCAGTGGAGCCAATAACCGAAGCCGCGGCAGGTTAATATGTCAATTGTTAAACCGCCAACCCTAGAGGAGCTTGTTAAAACCTTCGGAAGCTATAAGGCTGCAATAGCTCATTTGCTAGAATCTGGATTTACGCCGGAAAGAATCGAATGGAAATTTGGAGTACCCTACTATCTGATACGCCTCTACATGGAAGGACTCGAGCCGAAAACTAGGACTCCGTTCTCGGAAATAGTTAGCATCTATGATAGATTGGCATTGCTCAGAAGCAAGAAGGGAAAGGAGACGGAGCTCGCCAAATTCTTTCAAAGACAAGATCTAAGCCTAGAGCTTAAGGTTAGATTGGCTCTTGGAAAAATAGCTGATGAAAGCCTAAAAATTGGGCCTGGCACCATCGAAAGAGCATTAAGCATGGCGACTGGCCGAAGTCTACAAGAAGTTAGGAAGCTGCTAATTGATTATGGAGAGCATGGGGAAGTCGCCTATTTACTGAAGGAGCCTAAAAATTCAGAATTAAGTGTAGAAGAAGTCTATGCGGCTATAAAGCTTCTTCCTAAGCTTAAGAGTATTCGCGAAAGAGAAATGATTGTGGCAAGTCTTTTGAAAAGGGCGAACAGAGACGAGGCCAAATACATTGTTAGGCTTCTTCTAGGGGATTTAAAGCTTGGATATAAACAGGCAACCGTGATGAGAGCAGTTTCAAGAGCCTACAATGTTCCAGTTGAACTTATTCAAAGCGCATGCGCAGTTCTCGGCATAACAGATGGCCTAATGCTTGCGCCGAAGGGAATTGAGGCACTTTCAGCCGTAAAGCTTAGACCCGGCCAGTTTATAAGGCCCCAGCTTGC
>CAYOFB010000042.1:0-1079 GCA_964403145.1 uncultured Candidatus Bathyarchaeia archaeon | reverse complement strand
GAAGAACTTGAAGAAAGAAAGAAGAGAATAGGCGTAACCATAAGGGCCTTTGACATTCTATACTTGAATGGCCAGGTGCTTATTGATTTGCCCTTACGCGAAAGACTAAAATTTCTAGTTGAGGTGGTTCCCAAAGATTTTCTCATGGAAGGAAAAGAATGCCAAAATGAAGTTGAATTGATGAGCTTTTATGATGAAGCCTTGAGGAAGGGATTTGAAGGCGTAGTGGTCAAAAATTTGGATTCAAAATATGAAATCGGAAAGCGCACCTATACATGGCTTAAACTCAAACCGGAAAGAGACACGCTTGACTGCACAATTGTTAAGGCATTGTATGGTAAAGGGAAAAGGGCCGGAGTTTACTCTTCATTTCTGCTAGCGGTAAGAAGTCCGAAAGAAAGGAAGCTATACACTGTTGGCCGAGTTTCAAACCTTTCAGAAGAGGCCATGGAAACGCTCACCCAAATAATCGAGAAAACCAAGATAGGCGAAGACAGAGACGGCGTATACGTAAAGCCCTCAATAGTGGTCGAGGTCACTTTTCAGGAAATTCAGCAAACAGACGAGTATACAAGCGGATTCGCACTTAGAGTGCCAAAAGTCGTACGATTCCGTCCAGACAAATCAGTTGAGGAAATAGATACTATAGAGAAGGTTCAGAAACTCTATGAGTTGCAGTATGAGCGTTATCCAATAAAAGAGATAGGTTAAATAATCACCTAACCAACCTCAATTCGGTGAATTAGATTGAAGATTTCTAGAGAAGAACTAGCAAAAATGATAGATTCAACCAACATAAAGCCGGACGCGACAAAAGAACAAATAATAAAGCTTTGCAAAGACGCCGTAAAATATGGCTTCGGATGCATAGCGGTAAATCCAACTTACGTTCCACTTGCAGTCAAGCTTGTTGAGGGCAGCGAAGTGAAAGTTTGCTCCACAGTAGGCTTTCCATACGGTGCAACATTGCCAGAAGTTAAGGCTTACGAAGCCAGAAAAGTGGTTGAGCTTGGCGCCAAAGAATTAGACATGGTAATGAATATCAGCGCATTCAAATCGGGAGATTACGAACTTGTAAA
>CAYOFB010000041.1:0-6939 GCA_964403145.1 uncultured Candidatus Bathyarchaeia archaeon | reverse complement strand
GGGAAATTACGCTTTACGATTTGATAAAGGCGGCTGTCCGCCACAGGCCGGACCTCATCATAGTCGGCGAGATTAGAGGGGAAGAAGCCTATGTTCTGTTTCAGGCTTTGGCAACTGGCCATGGTGGACTATGCACAATGCATGCGGACGATGTTGAAACTGCCATAAAACGTTTAACTCAGCCTCCAATGAATATTCCGCCCTCAATAATTCCGCTGATGAATTGCATGATAGTTGTCAAGCATGTTAGAAAGCCCATATTTCTTGAGTCTGGACGTAGACTTTCAAGTAGAAAGTTTATTCGCGTAGCTGAAATTGAGGATGTAAACTCCATTCACGACGCCTTCATTTGGGATTCATCCGCGGACGTTTTTGAAAGCCATGTTGATGAGAGCTATCTTCTGCAGAGAATAGCAGACGACCTCGATGTGCCGCTTGACACAATACTTGATGAATTAAGGAGACGTGAAGAAATTTTAACTGAGATGGTTGAACATAACATACGCGACTTTAGAAGTGTAAATAGGGCGCTGAGCCGCTACTATCAGAATCCACGTCTGCTAAGAGAAGAATTCTTCGAGAAGTGGTGAAGAAATGAAGCCTAAAGGTTTTCTAGGCAAAATTTTCGGTCGTGTTGCGAAGGCTGCAAGCGAAGAGAAGGAACAAATAGATCGTGAGCTACCCTACGCAGTGATGGTTTTCACTTTAATGGCCGCAAGCGGGGTATCCCTTTACGATAGCTGGAAGAGGATGAGAAAGTTTGACCTTCTGCCAAGATTCAAAAGTGAAGCCGACGAAGTTGTAAGACAAGTGGAAGTGCTTGGAAAAGACCCCCTCACAGTTATGTATGAACGCGCCGAAAAAACCGGGTCTAAGCTTTACAGAGATTTCCTTTCTGGATTCGTTTCTTCGGTTAAGAGCGGCGGAAAAATCGTTGATTTCATGAAGAGCAAATTGAGGTCTATATTTGAGCTTAGAAGCAACGCCATAAATCGTTCAATTGAAAGGCTTGGAACATTAGTTGAAGCTTATGCTGTCATGTTGATAGTAACCCTCTGCGTCTACATAATCTATGTGGTGCTTTCATCAACCGCCATGATGGAGCTCCTAGCCAAAACTTCGCTTCCAACCTCGCCTTACGCAGCATACTTGGTGGCTTTTGTCATTATGCCGTTAATTTCCATAATATTCATGCTTGCCGCGCATAATATCCAAAGAAGCCCATTAATGAACTTGAAAGAAGTTTATGTAAAGGCCATTCCGACAGGATTGGCGGTTATAGGTCTATTGTGCATATTCGCCTTCATTCCTTCGCTCTCAAACATGGTCAACATGCTGGGATGGCCCGGCCTCGTCACCATAGCCCTAGTTGTGGCTTCGCTTCCCTCGGCTATAAGCTATTACAGAATAGCTAAGGAAAATTCGGCTGCTGAAGAGGCCCTTCCCAGTTTTCTAAGAGACGTGACAGAGGCAAGAAAGATAGGGCTTTCGCCTGAAAAAAGCATAATTCACGCTACTAAAAGGAAGAATTATGGGCGATTCTCAAAGTTTCTGAATTTAATTCGCAGCCAAATCGAATGGGGAGTACCATTAAGAAAAATCTTTGAGAATCTTAAGCTTAAACTGAAAAGCTGGACAGCGCTGATAAATTTCATGATAATGATAGAAACCATAGAAATTGGCGGAGGCCCCTCACATGCATTTGAAATTCTCACAGAATACTGCGAAAAGGAGAGAGAAGTCGAAGTTAATAGGCGGGCGCTTCTAAAGCCATACATAATCTTGTCATTTGTCTGGAGCATACTAATAGCATTAACAACAACTATTGTGGCAATAACCATCTATGTGCTAACTCAGCTAACTTTACCGAGCCTTTCACCAGCCATGCTTGCTTCACTTCAACAGCAAATAAGCATATTCTCAATTGGAATAATCGTGCAATGCTGGATTTCCGGATTTTTCATAGGAAAAATAAGCGAGGGAAACTTCGCAGCGGGATTCAAGTATTCGGCGATGCTGGCCGTAACAGCCTACATATCGCTAGTACTAGCTCAAAACTTTCTTTGGGGAGCCTATGGAACACCCGCGCCAGTTTAGGAGAGGAAAACCATGCCAGCCATATCGATAGACACATTCTTCGCATGTTCGCTCATGATAACAGTGGTTGTTGCAGCTATAGCAGTAACTGCAAAAATGGTTCAACCTTATCTGAATGGAATTGAAGACTTAGATCAAAAGGAATATCTCAGAGAAATCGCTGATTACATCCTTCTAAATCCCGGTTCGCCGCAAAATTGGGGTTCAAACAAAACTTCGCCAATCGAATCCTTTGGTTTAGCGAAGAATGGTTCTCTGGCTCCTTATGAGCTTGACGTAGACAAGGTTTGCAGGCTTAATCCAGAAAATGCTTATCATATAAGCTACTTATCTCTCATCAAAGCCATAAAAGCAAAGAAGGTAGCGATAAGAATTTCAATACAGCAAATTCTAGACATCCTTACTACGCCTATCACCAACCAAAGCAGCGGAAGCCTAACAAATTATACATTTCAAATAAGGATTAAAAGAAACGGTTTTCCGGTTTCGGCTTCATTACACTGCTACATAATCGCCAAAAACTTTTTCGATGACGTTTCCGCAGAAACATCCTCCAACGGAGAAGCAACCGTAAGCTTTACTATTCCAAACAGCTCAAACGGAACGGCGCTGCTAGTAACATTTGCAAGAAGCATTCAGGACTCAAGGATAACAAGCTATGCGGTTTATACATTCGGCCATCTGTCGGGAAATCCTTTGCCGAACAACTCCTTTGTTAGTTTAAGCCCGCTGAACTACACCTTATATGCGAATAAACTATTTGAGAATGCAACCTTCCTTGAGGCCTACGCCCTAACCTATAGCTATAGCAAAACCATAACTCCAATTTCTAATATAACCTATGCCATTCCAAAATTCCTAGACAAGAGTCCAATAGTGCTAGTTGTAACTGGAACGAACTCTTCAACATTCTTCGCCGAGTGGACAGCCTATCCGCAAATACCCTTAGAAATGGGTGCTAACATGCAAAGTTCAGAATGCGCCTCTTTCCTATATACTGTCAGCATTAACCATGCCCTTTACGAGGTTAGAATTCAGTGTGAGGGGGCAAGCGAATGAAAATCCAAAAGTGTAGAAAGGGGCAAATAAGAATTTTAGAAGCATTTTTCGCAGCCCTGCTCATATTCTCGGCTTTATTCCTTATACCCGCCCCTTCCACCATGGATAATGAACATTCGGACAGCCTACGCAAAATTGGGATTAATGCTCTACTCCAGCTTGACTCAGATGGCTCCCTTTCAAGACTAATAGAAAATGGAGACTGGAATGCCTTAAGAAATCTTCTGTGGCAAGTCCTTCCAAATGGAATATGGTTCAATTTAACGATTTTAGACAGCGAAGGAAACCAACTCAATGATATTATAATTTCCAATGGAGGCCAGGCAGGTGATGCGGTAGTTTCGGTTAAGTATGTGTGTGCAGCTTCTGATCCAGCTTATTCGATTTATATTCTTCACTTACAGCTTGCAAGGGCAGATTAAAATGAAAAGAAGAAATGTTGGCAAAGGGAATTCGGGTCAGGCGCTGATAATAACTGCGCTGGTGATTTCGCTGCTTATTATCTCAACATTCTATTATGTTTATGACGTCATGAAGGCAAGGCCGGAAAGCTCACAGTTGTTTCTGGATGATTACGTCTTAATGGTTAAGCTTGGCTCAGCGCACACGCTCATAAGCTCCCTAGCCAACATGACGAATGGAGGAAACAGTCAGATACTTACTGCAAACCTTGAGGCCTGGAGCAGCAAACTTAAAGAAGAATGTCCATATGGATACTGCCTACTCGACGCTCAGCCTCGAAACGTTTCCCCTTACATTTCGGGCTTTTACATTTCATGGGGAGAAAACGGCTTTGGAATTTCAAGCTGCTATGCGACATTTAACTTAACAATTTATGGAAGAAACCTTCAAGCTTCATTTGAATATTCCATAAATATCACCACGAGTATGACCCTCCATGGATTCTACAATATAGGAGAAGGAAACTCGAAGCATGTTGAAATCATATGCAAAATCTTTAATGAAGGAATTCCAGCTTTGGCTCAAGGTTTCGAATTATATTATCAAAATAGTTCATCTTGGATTCAAGTCCAGAATTATGGCTTAATAAATTATGGTAACGGAACCTACTGTATAACCTTTAATGCCTACACTTCCACAACGCCAGTACGCGTGTCCGTTAGGGTATATGACACAAGACAAATTTACGTTCAGGCAAATGCAACTTGCAGCGAAACCTAAGCCTAAGATTTAAGACCGCATATTTCTAGAACTTTTTCAAAGTTTCCTTTTGTCTTTTCTCTCTTATAGCTTCTAAGAGCAGCTATAAGCTTCTTCTTGTCTATTTCTCCGATTATTTTGGCTATTTTTTCTGCTGTAGGCTTTCTGACAAAAATATACTGTGCAAGAGAGGTTAGATTGGCCGGCCTTCTTTTGTCGCTTGCTGTTTCAAAGTCTAGAATGTAAGGTTCGTTCTTAGAGCTTATAATTAAGTGTTTGGCGGCGTTGCTTAGCTCTCCATGGTCAAGGCCTATTTGATCAAGCTTGAAACATTGCTGGAGAAGATTACGTAAAATTTTCTTGGTTAAACTTTGGCTTTTTGTTTTATCCAGCCATTCTGGAAGAAGTTTTCCATCAATATATTGCATCAGAAGGAAATTGTCCGTAAAGCCTAAGAGTTTTGGTCCCACGCCGACGCTGTTGGCCTTTTTGAGCATTTCCGCTTCATGCCGCATATTGGCCCTATCGGCGTCCACTCGCCTAATCTTTAATGCAACCTTTTCTCCATCCTCCAAATATGCGGCAACAACTATTCCGACGCAGCCCTTACCCAAAACCGGAATTCCAGAAATATTCTTGTTTCCAAAAAATTCCAGCGTTTTGACTCCTAAATTTTTTAGTTCGTGAATTCTTTTGGTTATTTCATGATTTTCTGGTCTTGGATAGCATAATATTTCACTGTATGGTGATTCAGCCAGCTTCTCAGCTTCTACTAGCAACCTTTCTTCATTTTTCATTTCAAGCAATAATTTAATCTGCATCGCTAACTAATAATTTTGTGAAAAACATTGTCCAGTTCAGAAAAGGAACTGTGGATGAAAATTCTTAAGAATGCACCACTGCATGTTAGGCGGCGTGCATCAGCTTACTTAGAAAATGTTAGGAAAGTTTCGGCTAATGAGTGGGTTGTTCTAAGCGGAAGCGGAATCCAATGTTATGTGCGGATTATTGGGGGTGAGGTAACTTGTACTTGTCCCTATTATGCCCTAGAGAAGGGCTATTGTAAGCATATATGTGCTGTTGCCGCCAATGAGCTCGTGAAGTTGGATTTTTTGCCTTGGCTTAAGAAATTGGAGAAGTTATGACTGGAAAACTTTTCTTGCCGCTTCTATTCCCTTTTCAATTTCCACTTCGTATCCAACATCTTTGAGTGCATTTCCAAACGCATTCAATGTGATTAGCACTTCTGCCGGCGATATTATTCCCATGCAGCCAATTCTAAAGATCTTGCCCTTCAATTTTCCCATTCCGCCTGCAATCAAAACTTTATACCTTTCTCGCATCACACTGCGTACACTTGCATCATCAACGTTTTCCGGAATATTCACTGCGATAACGGTGTTTGAGCGTATATTCTTCTCCTTTGGGAAGACGCTCATTCCAAACGCTTCCACTGCGTTGTAAAAGGCTTCTGCACATTTTCTATGTCTCTCAAATCTTTTTTCTAGACCTTCCTCACGTATTATTTTTAGCGCTTCATTTAACGCATGGAAGATTGGAAGGGCCGGCGTAAATGGAGTTTCCCCTTTTGCCGCATATTCCTTCATTCTTAATAGGTCAAAGTACATTGACCTTCTTTCTGTTCTCTCTATTTTTTCCCATGCTTTTTGGCTTACCGAAACCATTGCCAGTCCTGGCGGACAAGCTATGCATTTTTGGCTTCCAGTTATGCAGAAGTCGATGTTCCATTCATCTACTGGAAGTCTGTCTCCTCCAAGAATGGAGATTGCATCCACGATGAGTAGCAGATTATTTTCTTTGGCTATTCTTCCAATTTCCGGCAATTCACGGACAGTAACTCCAGTTGAGGTTTCATTGTATACGAGGCATATGGCCTTTGCATCAGGCTCCCTTTCAATTATCTCTTTTATTTCTGAAGCTCTAGGCGCTGTCCCCCAAGGAAGACTTAGCTCTATAGGAACCCCGCCTTTCCGCCTTACCTTGTCAGCAAGCCTTTCGCTGAAAACCCCAAATACTGGAACTATCACTTTTTCGCCTGGATTAATAAGGTTAGTTATGGCGCATTCGATTCCGCCTGTTCCAGAGCAGCTTAAAACGAAGACATCATTTTGAGTCTGGAAGACATACTTTAGATTCTCCGTTATTTCTCTGTAGAGTGCGTGAAATTCTGCGCCTCTATGCCCTATAATCGGTTTTATCATGGCGTGCATTACACGGTCTGGAACATTTGTTGGGCCTGGAAGCATTATCAATCTTCTTTCAATCAAGCGTCTTTTCACCTCAAACTTGAGAATTAAAGCTTAAAGGCAGAGTTTATTAAATGTTGTTGTTGGCGATGGCAAGAATGAAAAGACCAATAATTGCCCTACTCTCCGATTTCGGCCTAAAAGACCCATACGTTGCCGAAATGAAGGCAGTTATACTAAGCATTTGCCCAGAAGCCAGAATAATTGACATAACCCATCAAATAGAGAAATTTAACATAAGAATGGGTGCCTTCATATTGGCGTCCGCAAGCCAACACTTCCCAAAAGAAACAATATATATCGGAGTTGTCGATCCAGGCGTGGGAACAAAGCGTAGACCCATAATAGTTGAAAC
>CAYOFB010000040.1:0-6983 GCA_964403145.1 uncultured Candidatus Bathyarchaeia archaeon | reverse complement strand
AGAATGGCGATTCCTATTAGGAGACGAATTCCGAAGTGAAACTTCTTCTTTAATAGGAAATACATGAAATAGGCGCCGGCAGCAATTAAAATGACGAAGTAAACTGCGTTCCAAGCCGAACCCGACAAGGATTCAGGCATTATAGTTATATAGCCAATATTAGTGTTGGCTGCTATAAATAGAAGTGAACAGAAAATGCCCACAAATATGCTTAGGACTATTGGAACAAGGTAGATTGGACTAGCCTTAAATGAAATCTCCGCTTCTTCATCACTCAATTTTTTCAATCCTCAAAACTTTGCTACATCTTTCACAAAAAGAAAACCCTTTTCTGTCAGTGTCAATTATCGAGTTTGAAAAGAACATTACACATGAAGGATTTCGGCAATGTTTAAGTCCAAATGTGTGGCCAAGCTCGTGAACAGCCTCCTTTAATGCTCTTTCCAGAAAAAGCTTCTTGTTTGGCGGCTGACCGTAGAATTCTGGTCTAAGTCTGAAAAGGGAAATTACCGCATATTTTCCCGGAAATTCTGCTTCTCCAAAAACAAAATTTAAGTGTGGCACGTAAAGATCAACATCTGTTATGCCCAATACGCGATTGTAGGCTAATTTTCTCTCTGCAAATTTCCTTACATTCGCCAATATAACACTTGAATGATATTGTTTCCTTGCTGGATTGTAGGCTAACTTGGGAATGGGCATTGTTTCCTGAAGTGTTTCACATTCAGCGCCCACAAAAACATCTGTGAGATTTTCTTCCAGAGAGTTTAAAACGAAATCTTCAACTTTTCCTATTTTTAATAGGCCGATTTTCAAGTTTATTCCCTATATTTTGAGTGTTTCTCCTGCTTCTGGAGCGTAAGCCTCTAATCCAACGTTTTCACGTATCCATTCCGCGAGTAATTCGCAGTTTCCCTCCGCTCCATGAACAACATAGACTTTGGGATTTCCTTCAAGTTTTTTGACTGTTTCCTTAAGTTCTGATGCGCCTGCATGTGAGGAGAAGTCGAAGTGGCGGACTTCAGCCTTAATCTTCTGAACCTTACCGTCAATTACGCACATTCCTTTTTCAAGAAGCTCCCTTCCTGGAGTTCCAGGAATCTGATAGCTTACCAAGTAAACGGCATTATTCGACTTTTTACCAACCTTTCCTATATAGAAGGCGGCTGGGCCTCCCTTAAGCATTCCAGCAGGAGAAACTATTACTCCAGGCTTTTTCGTAGCTTTTCTTCTATCCTTCCATCCCTCAACCCAATTAGCCATGTGAACAGCGTCCATGAAGAGTTTTGGGTCGCGTAAAAAGTTTGTGTTACCCATCATTATTCTGCATACTTCCCTAGCCATTCCGTCCAATGTTACTGGATATTCAAAGTGGTAAGCCGCTAAAATGCACAGTATTTCTTGGGCTCTCCCAACGCTGAAGGCGGGCACAAGGACTGTTCCGCCCCTCTCAACAACCTCAGTAACAGCTTTCACAAATTCCTTTTCCATTTCCAATCTATCTGGATGATCCTCATTTGCATAGGTGCTTTCAATTATTACCACGTCTAGTTCGCCATAGTTCTGGTCTGCCTCCTTTAGAAGCCTAGTCTTTCTCGGGTTAAAGTCTCCAGTATAAAGTATGCGTTTTTTGTCTGCTTCTAAAATTATCTGCGCGCTTCCGGGCACATGTCCAGCGTTGAGCAACTGAAATTTTATGTCTCCAACTTCAACCTTTTTTCTGTAGCCTATGTTTCTTCGGCTTCGCATCATGGTTTTTAGCTCTAGATATTCGAAGGGTAGGTAGTAGCCGCTTAAGTGAATAAAGTCTTCAATTAGCACTTGAGTCAACTCGAAGGTTAATTTCGTTCCATAAACTGGCTTTTTCTCATGTATATGGAATATTGGGATTGCGCCTGAATGGTCTAAATGACAGTGCGTAAGAATAATTGCATCAACCTCTTTTGGAGGAACATGCATCGGAAAGCCTGGCTCATGATTAATCATGACTCCGTAATCTAGCAAAACTTGATTGTTAGATGTTTTAACAGCAACGGCTGCTCTTCCAACCTCCCCGGTTGCACCGAGGAATCTAATCTTTAAAGGTATATTTTTCACCATCCATACTCATTTTGCTAAGGCAACCTAATATTTAAACATGATAACCTTTAAGGCTTCCAATCCTAACCGCGCCATTTCTTATTGCCTTCAGAATCGAATTAACATCTGGGTCGGCGTCGACTTCTGTGTAAACCTTGAATAGTTGGTTAGGCCTATGCGCGTCGGTTCCGGCGACTCCGGGCAAATTTAGTTCTCTTGCAAGTCTCTCGGCAAGTTTATTCTCAGCTTTTGAGGCTCTATAATTTAAGGTTTCGATGGCATCGGCATCTAATTTTTTGGCATTATCGCCTAGCCCGCAGACTCTATAGGGATGAGGAATTACTACGACTGCTTGTCTTTCTCTAGCAAAATCAATCAACTCTTCGGCGCTTAACGGATATTTAGGCATTTCCTCAACCCCTAAAACGTTAATGTGTCCCTCAAAAGTGCTCACTTCCACTCCGGGAATAACCAGCAGCCCCTCATAGGCTTCCGCGAGTTTCTTGACATGTTTATATCCCTCAATTGTATCATGGTCTGTAATTGCAACGGCTTTAACTGTTGGGTTTATGTTAAGTTGTTCAATTAGCATTTTAGGACTTATATTGGAGTCTCCTGAATATAATGTGTGAACATGCAAATCTATTCTAATCATCCCTTTTTCCTTCAAGTATGATTTCTGAAATTATATTGGCGAATTTTTCCGCCATCGCCTTATTCCATTTTTCAGTTTTAACCGTAATTAGGCTGATTCCCTTCTTTTCACATATATTTCTACATGAAGCCTCTATTTCCCCTTTCCACTCCTCATTTTCTAGCAAAAACACCTTTTCATAATTTGCTCTTTCAATGTAATTGACGACTTGCTGGGCTACATACCCTATGGTTTCTCCGTCAAGCGGAGTTGCAACTTCATGCTGCGAAAGAGGATAAACCTCGTCTATCTCGTTTGGAACTATTCCGAAAGGCGCGGCGTATGTGCAGATATGTAGAATTTCAGACTTTTCGCCAAGCCTTTTCTCGATTAGTTTGCGAAATCTTTTCTGTTCTCTGGACTTATGGAAAGGTTTTTCTTTTGTTTGAGGAAGCAAGACTAGAATTTTCGCCTTTTCAGGAGGGGAATAATTCTCTGTGATTTTTCTTTTATGTCTAATAATTTCGGGTCTAGTAAGGTCTAGGTGGCTAAAGTAGAATAGACCGCTTTTCTTGGTAATGGGCGTATGCTTCTCTATGTAATCGGCGTATTTCTCAAGCTTTTTTAATGCTTTTAGCAGTGCCGGATGACTGTGGCAGCGCATTTCCAGATGCTCCCACAGACGCCCTTCAACTATTGCTTGCTTTATCCTTCTAAGTTCTTCAAAGCAAACGTAGAGGTTGTGTTCGACCAGCGATTTTTCCCTTTCATTTTTCGGCATTTCCTTAAGCTCTTCCGCGTCATACTTGACGCAAACCGGACATGAGCATGGAAGCAAATCGAGTTCTTCAAGCCTAAAGGTTCCATATTCAGTCATGTAGCGGTTTTCTCGGGCATATATTGCGTAAGCAGCCGAGTCGAACATGTCGCAGCCTAGGGCTATTGCCAAGCTGAACATGAAGGGGTGGCCGGCGCCAAAAAGATGTAATGGCCTTTCTATTGGAAGATTCATTCTAGCCGCCATTATCATGTCAACGAGTACGTCAAACTGGTATTGCTCCATGACTGGGGTTGGACTGCCTAAGGCGTGAATTTGAAAGGGAAGCTTTCCAATTTCTTTAGCTGATTTAGAAATTAAATCTAGGAATTTTCCGCCTTGAACCGGGCCGACCCAAAGTATGTCCTTTCGACTTTTAATCTGCCATAATTTTCTTGCCCTAGCTAATGTTTCTTTTACAGTTTCCTCGGCGTGTCTTCGGTTAACGTTCCATCCGGTTGGTACATCAAGTATGACGGCTATGTCAGTATCTATCCTTTCCTGATAATCTACGATTTCTTCTGGCTTAACTTCGATGTCTCCGTAAATGAGAATTTGGTAAGCTCCGGAATCTGTCATCATCACTCCGTTAAAATCTAGTAGTTTGTGAATTCCCTTTTCGGCTGCCTTTTCTCCGTAATGCTTCCTTATTATGTAGGCATTTGTGATAAGAGCCTTACATCCAAATTTTTTAGCCATTTCTCTTGGCGGTATTGGCTGGACAGCTGGATTAATCACTGGGAGAAGTATGGGCGTTTCTACAACTCCGCTTTTAGTTTTTAATTTGCCTATTCTTGCAAGCAAGTCCTTTTCTGTTATTTCGAAGCACATTGTCTAGTCGCCGAACATCACCTTTATAGCAGATGTCTCTCATTAATTTGCTGTTCAGAAGGGAAAAGGATGGTATGCACGGTTAAGGTTTATGAAAGGCCAAAGCTTGAAAATCCCGTGCTGCTTGAAGGATTACCCGGAATAGGCTTTGTCGCAAATATCGCAGCCCTACACCTAATCAGAGAATTAAATGCAAAAGCCTTCGCGGAAATTCACTCCTCAGCCTTCCAAGACTTGGCGGTTACAACCGAAGATGGAAAGGCTAGGCCGCCATTTAACGAACTCTATTATTATAAGGGTAAAGGCGAGGAAAAAGACCTAATAATTCTATACGGGAATACTCAAGCCCTAACATCCTATGGACAGTATGAACTCTGCGGAAAAATCCTCGATTTGGCAGAGGAGCTTGGATGCCACTACATAATCACAATGGGCGGACTACGCAAAGACGAAAAAATTGAAAGGCCAAAGCTTTACTTTGCGGCGGCAGACTTAGAATCCGCGAGTGAGGCGCTAAATCTTGGAGCCGAAATTTTCGGAGGAAACATTTTCGGTTTGGCTGGCCTTCTAGTGGCTTTGGGAAAACTTAGAGGATTCAGAGGATTCTGCTTGCTAGCTGAAACTCCGGGATATTATCCAGACGCCGTAGCGGCCAAAGCTGTTTTAGAGGCTGTTTGCCGATTTCTAAATTTGAAGATTGACTTTTCACGTTTAGATATTGCTGTTGAGGCTACACGTAGAATTCTTGAGGATTACGGAATTCTCCGCCGAGAAGAGGAGGAAAAGAGGGAAAGGCCCGGCGAGTCCTGGCTTATTTAGATTCCTTAGCTCCCTTCATCTCAGCAATAAATTGTTCATAGACTTTTTGAACTCTTTCCGCCGCTGGCCCTGAACCTTCAATTACGCCCTTCTCGGTAACCTTAATGCGATCCATGACCCAAATAAATCCCTTGTCCTCGTAAAGCTTCACCATGGTCGGAAAAACCTTCTCAAGTCTTTCAGCCAAAGCCTTCAAGTCGAAAGGCTTCTCTATGGCAAGAATTTCAGCCACAACATTCCCGTTAAGAAAAACCCTATTGAAAACTTGTCCCTTCTCATCTTTTGCTTCTGCCAAACAAAGGCTTAGAGTTTCAGGGTTCACCCCGGCCAGAGTTCCCGTATATCTCCTACCATCATTAGTTACAACCACAACTGTCTTTTCAAGCAAGGCGCTGATCTCGCCGAAGAATTTTCTTTCCGCAACCGACATCCAATGCACCCACAAATAATAGACCTAACCAGATTAAAAGCTTAGCCTAGTCTTGGCAGTGCTCTTCAAGCGGAATATACTTTAAATTCTGCCCTAACTTTACGAATATTTTCGGCGGGACATCATCTTTCACCACTGCACCAGCGTCTATCCAGCAGTCGTTTCCTACTTTTACACCTGGCATGAAACGTGCACCTATTCCCGTAGAAACGTTATCTCCGAAAACTACACCGAACTTTCTTCTTCCGCTGTCAACCTTTTCCTCTTTAATTTTCATTTTTATGGTTTTTCTGTCGAAACGGAGATTTGCAATAGTGGTTCCTGCGCCGAAATTGCAGTTTTCGCCTATGATGCTGTCTCCAACATAGGATAAATGTGCAATATGGGTTCCATCCATAATTATGCTGTTCTTTATTTCGCATGCATTTCCAATTCGCACTCTATTTCCAATACTTGTGTAGGGTCTAACATAGCAGTTAGGTCCAACATCAGCATTTCTTCCGATGTAGACTGGACCCTCAATGTAGGCTCCAGCCCTTATACGAGCCTCTTCTTCAACGATCACCTTGCCTGTAAGAACCGCTCCAGCTTCGACATCCCCCTTTATAGAAGATTCTGCTCGCTTCAATACCCATTCATTCGCCTCTAAAAGGTTCCATGGATAACCAGTATCAATCCATTCTTCAGGTGGAATTTTCTCTGCTAACACTTTTCGGCCTTCGGTCATCAAAAGCTTTAGGGAATCGGTTATTTCAAGTTCTCCTCGCGGCGAAGGCTTTGTTCTTTCTATTTTTTCGAAAATTTCCTCTGAGAAGGCGTAGATACCGGCATTAACAAGGTTGCTCGGCGCTTCTTCTTTCGGCGGCTTTTCAATTAAGTCGATGACCCAGCCGTCTTCAAGCTTGACGACTCCGTAGCGTTCTGGATTTGTTACTGGCGTTACAGCCATAGTGACAGAAGGCCTATTCTGTTTGTGGGTTTTTAAAATGCTTGTTATTGCTTCTGGGGTGAACAGCAAATCGCCATAGACTACAAGAAAGTTTTCTTCAACGTAGGGTTGGGCAGTTTTTATCGCATCGGCTGTTCCTAGAAGTTTCGGCTGAATGGCATATTCGATTTTTAGGCCTAGACTTGAACCGTCTGAGAATTTATTTTTTATCATTTCAGCTTTATAGCCGACTATTAGGCATATTTCCCTTATTCCAGCCTCTTTTAGGGTCAACAATACGTGTTCTAGAATTGGTTTTCCTCCAACTGGAATCAAATGCTTAGGTCTAGTATTGGTTAGGGGCCTAAGTCTCGTTCCTTCACCAGCAGCTAAAACAACAGCCTTCAAGCTTTAGCCTCCCTAATAACTCTATCTACAAGCTGTA
>CAYOFB010000039.1:0-7054 GCA_964403145.1 uncultured Candidatus Bathyarchaeia archaeon | reverse complement strand
GTGCTCCAATAAAAATAGTTAAAAACCCCCACGGCAAACAAATTGAAGCAGCAAAGGAAATACTAAATGTGCTGGAGGCAAAAGAATGATTCTAGAATGGCTGTTCTCACCTCAACCACCTGGAGGAACTGTAGGAGTGATGTTAATTGCCATGGTGATCTCGCTTGTTAACACTGGGATCTATCGTCTACTAATAAATAGACTGGTAGGTTTTAGAGAATATAGAAAGCTGCAAAAGGAGTTAAAGAAATTACAAAAGGAATTTCAACAAATTTTAAGGTCTAAAGATAAAGAAGCACTACAAAAATTTGAAAAGAAAAGAAAGAGAATGCTTCAAATACAAGCAAAGATAATGAAGCCTCAATACTATCTGTTTCTTATAGGCTTCAGCTACATAATAATTTGGTGGCTTCTTTTAATACCAATTTATGGAAATAATCCTCTCGCCACAATACCTGGAATTAACCTCCAACTTCACGTAGTTTGGTGGTACTTTCTCTGTTCAGCCCTTTTTGGAACCCTTTTCTACAGAGTTTTCGGTATAGTTGTCGAGGAAGGTGAAGAGTAAATGCCAAAACCTTCCCTCAGAACAAGAAGTAGAAAACGAGTTCAAAAGAAAGTTCCCGGAGGAAAAACAACAATACATTATAAAAAGGAGAAGTCTAAGCCTGCTAAATGCTCTAGATGCGGCCAAATGCTCCACGGAATCCCGCGTTGCCACCCTTCTGAACTAAGGAAATTGACGAGAAGCCAAAGAAGAATTATGAGAATGTACGGCGGACAGCTCTGTGCAAATTGCCTAAAAGAACTTTTGAAAGAAGCTGTTAGAATAGCCGTTTGAACGGAAGGATTATGGGAAAAGTAATTATCTGTATCAGCGGGCTTCCAGGATGCGGAAAAAGTACCGTTGCCAAAAAGCTGGCGCAAAAGTATAGATTGAGATATGTTTCTGGAGGAGATGCATTAAAGGAGCTTGCAGTCGAAGCTGGCTTCAAACCTTCAGGTGAAGATTGGTGGGAAACCGAAGAGGGAAAACGCTTCCTTAACAAGAGAATGGAAGATCCAAATTTTGACAGGAAAGTTGATGAAAAATTGATTGAAATAGCTAAGGAGGGAAATGTAATCTTAGATAGTTGGACCATGCCGTGGCTTCTCGATGAAGGATTCAAGATATGGCTTGACGCTTCCCTAGAGGTTCGCGCAGCCAGAGCGGCGAAAAGGGATAAGATAGACTTTGAGGAAGCAAAGAAGCTTATTAGAGAGAGGGAAAAGAAAACTAGGGAAATATATAGCAAACTTTATGGCTTTAACTTAGGCGAGGACTTTTCTCCCTTCCACATAATCTTGGATACAGACAAGCTTGATGCCAACGAAGTTTTTAAAACGTTATGTATGATAATTGACAGCATGGTTTTGAAGCACGACACATAAATATGAGTTCATGTCATTTCTTCTAAACTAGCCTTGGAGGATTGAAGCTTGCCCGCCGTTGAAGTTGGAAGAATCTGCGTCAAGATTGCTGGTAGAGAAGCCGGAAGAAAATGCATAGTAGTAGATGTGATAGACAAAAACTTCGCATTAATCACTGGACCAAAACAATTAACAGGTGTGAAAAGAAGAAGAGTTAACATAAACCATATTGAGCCTACAACCGAAAAAATTGACATAAAACGCGGAGCATCCGATGAAGAAGTGATAGAAGCTCTAGAAAAAGCCGGAAAAATCGAAGAAATGAAGAAGATAATCAAGCCCTCACTAGCGGTCTAGCATAACTTTAAGTGCATAGCACTTCTCATTTTAATTTGAAAGGGAAAAATCATGCGGAAAGACATTCCACCATGGCAAATTAAAAGAGAATTAAAAGTGAAAAGCGAAGAGAAAACTGACCCACGATACGGATACAAACCAGAAGAAAGACCAATAAATGAATACTTAAGATTTGGAATAATAAACTTGGATAAACCTCCCGGCCCTTCAAGCCACGAAGTGACGGCCTGGGTCAGAAAGATTTTAGGTGTAAAAAAGGCTGGGCACGGCGGGACCCTAGAAGCCCTATTAGGGGCTGGGGAAATCCCAAGGTTAGCGGAGTGCTCCCAATAGCCCTCGAAGAAGCAACAAAGGTTATCCAGGCATTCCAGCTGGCTGGAAAGGAATATGTATGCGTAATGAGGCTTCACGGCGAAGTCTCAGAAGAAAAGCTTCGCGGAGTCTTCGAGGAATTTGTAGGTGAAATTTATCAGCGTCCGCCGGTTAGGGCGTCAGTTAAGCGTAGACTCCGAACTCGCCGAATCTACTATTTGGAACTATTAGAAGTTGAGGGCAGAAATGTTCTTTTTAGGGTTGGCTGTGAAGGCGGAACCTACATACGCAAATTATGCTATGATATAGGCGAAGTTCTCGGATGCAGCGCCCACATGCAAGAACTGAGAAGGACAAGGGCTGGTCCCCTAACAGAAGAAAGTAACTGCGTAGATCTCTATGATATATCATATTGTTGCTCGTTATGGAAGGAAAAAGGCGACGAAACACAAATTAGGAAGATAGTAATGCCCATGGAGAAGGCGTTGGAGTACATGCCGAAAATCTACATTAGGGACTCAGCTGTAGATGCAATATGTCACGGCGCAAACTTGGCTGCTCCAGGGGTTGTTTCGCTCGAAACAGAAATCCAGAAGGGAGATACGGTGGCAATTTTCACATTGAAAGGTGAGGCTGTTGCTTTGGCTACCGCGCTGGCCACAACAGAAGAAATATTGGAGATGACTCACGGATTTGTTGCAAAAACGAAGCGGGTTTTAATGCCTAGAGGGGTCTATCCGAAAATGTGGAGGAAAGAATCGGGTGTCTAGCAGAGAAAGAAAAACTGAAACACACTATTTTTCAGAAAAACCACAAGTTAAGCCTAAATATGGAGTTATCCGTGTTTATTTGAGGGGAAGATACTTCGAATTTTTGACATGTTCAGGAGTCTTCTCGCCTAAACGCATAGATTTGGGAACACGCCTACTAATAGAATCAATGATACTTCCAGAGGAAGGTCAAATACTAGATTTAGGATGCGGCTATGGCCCAGTAGGAATAGTTGCTGCCACGTTGAATCCTAAGCTAAAAGTAATAATGGTTGACATTAATGAAAGGGCCGTAATGCTTGCAAAAGAAAATGCGAAAAGAAATTTTGTTACAAACATCGAGGTTAGGAGAGGATACCTATATGAACCCGTGAAAAACCTAAAGTTTGGAGCAATACTCTGCAATCCACCGATAAGCGCGGGGAAAAGAACAATAAAAGAAATAATAGCTAAAGCGCCGACGCACCTAACAGAAGACGGCCTACTAGAAATTGTTGTACGTTCAAAAGTAGGCGGAAAGATGGTGAAAGAAATGATGATGGAAACCTTCAAAAACGTTCAAATACATGCAAGACAAAGCGGATACCGCGTGCTAATCTCGAAAAATTAAAAACCCAATTAGAATATTCAAGACTTATGGAATGCGCCGGGGTCTCCTAGAGCCAAAGGCGGGAAATCCGGTAGGGAGCGGGCCTGGAGAGCACTAAAGGCCTTGCCAGCCCGTGGGGCCTGCGCCCCGCGTGGGTTCAAATCCCACCCCCGGCGCCACAAGGTTAACCCATGCTATTCAAAACATCTCTAATTTTCTATGGCATTGTAAGAAAGCTGGATTTAGAGATTTTGTCACTGAAGATTTATGCTTTATACCATTTGAATATTAGATATTCTATGCTTTTGCTTTCTTGTTTCGGTATTGCCACTATGAACCTTTTCCTTACCGTTGTTGCCAGTCTTCCGGCTTTAACTATTTCTGTTGCTGTTATTTCATCTTCAGGCTTTTTCACAGATACCATAAAAGGCGCATGTTCCAGGCCTGGCCCTCGCCTATAGACAGCGAAGTCACATCCATACTTTATTCCGGGAGTAACTACGAGGCCGTTTTCTCTCAAATTTTTATAAACCATGTATTTCAGGTCGAATTCTTCATAGATTTTCCTAGCTTTATTTCTCAACTTTTCAAAACTTACTTCCTTTTTCCTTTTTCCTTCGTAGACTTTTATTTTTCCCTTTTCTAGTAGGTAAAGTCCTTCCATTAGGTCGAGTATTAGGGGAACCTTAAAGTCTATTATTTTTGGTTTTGGTATTCCTAGAGGCTTTCCGTAAAATCCTGTTTTGTAGAGTTCTGTTCCTTCTTTCGGGTTCCAAACTATAAGGTAGTTTCCGACCAGTTCGGCTTCGGTTGGCGTTTCCCTTTTCATTTTGTTTTCCTACATGGCGAATGACAGTATTCTTGCTGCGTCGGCTGAGTCTTCGGCTCTGTCCGCGCCGTCTTCCATGAGCTGAATAACATCCCTTAAAAGTATTAGGACCGGTATTTCGAGATTAGCTTCAAGAAGTTTTAGTTCTAGTTCCCTATACAATTCATCTGCTGTCCTTTCAGCTATTTCAACTTCTTTTGCTTTTTCCAGAGTTTTTGATGGTCCATAGTTTAGGGTTAGGGCTGTTTCCCTCAGTTTTAGGACTGTCTCAAGAAAAACGTCTGAAAGCTTAACCAGCCCCTCTTTTATGCTGTCCGGAATTTTCCATTTTCTCTCCATAATTTCTAAAAGCCTGAAGGTTATTCCTTCACAGTAGTCTGCTATTTCGCTTGCTAGGTTAGTAAATCGGAGAAAGTCTTCTCTGCTTGAGAGTATTGCGCCGATTTCGGCTAGTTCTTTTGAGACCGCTCTTCTGGCAATATCAACTTCATCTTCCAATTTTCTTATGTCTAGGAAGAGTTGGCGGGCCGATTCTAAATCACCTTTAACGAAAAGATCAACCATTTGGGGAACCTTTCGAGCTATATCCACAACCTTCCGTAGGTGTTCCTGGCATGTTGCAAGCGCTCTACTTTTAACGCGCTCCTGAGTTTCCATGGGAAAGACCAAACCTTCGCCCCGCAAATTTTAGTGTTTATACCCACAATTAAGTGTACTAATGTAATTAAAAAGCTTTACAAGTTAAGCTTGACGGATATTTAATCTTTGAATGGTTCGCCCAGATCTTCGAAGTTTATTTTCCAGTCGAAGTATTCATGTAAAAGTTTTGGAAGATTTTTGATGTTTGTTCTGACTTGTTTCCAAGAGTCTCTGTCTCGAATTGTAACAGAATCATCCTTTAGAGTTTGATAGTCTACTGTTATGCCTAGAGGAGTTCCTATTTCATCTGCTCTTGCGTATCTTCGCCCAATAGAGCCTGATTCGTCATATTCCGCCGTGAAACCCTCATCAATAAGCATTTTGTGGATTTCCTTGGCCTTTTCTGGAAGGCCGTCCCTGCTTACAAGCGGATAAACCCCAACTTGGATCGGTGCTATGTCTCTTGGAAAGCTGAGAATAGGCCTTCTATCCTTAGTTTTATAGGCGTATTCTAGCGCTACATAGACTAGACGATCGAGGCCGAAGCTGGGTTCAACAACATGTGGAATGAATCTTCGTCCTTTTTCCTCGACTTTTTCATGAACTATCTTAACGTGTTTGGGCAGAATCTTATAGTCTTTTAGAATGTAATGGCCGTTCTCCTTAAATGCCTGCTCGATTTCCTGCGGATCTGCTTCTTCTAGGAGCTTTATGACTTCCTTTGCTTTTTCCTTAAATTCTGGGCCGATAGTTGCTCCGATGGGTTTTATGACTGTTCTTTCCCTTGTAATCGGCTTTTCATATTCCTTAAATACTCTTAAGTCCACACCGCTATATTCCATATGCCTTCTCAAGTCAAAGTCGGTTCGATAGTTATGTCCAGAAACTTCAACCCAGCCCCAGCGTTCAAGCAGAACTTCCTGGTCGTATCCTTGAACTGAGTAGTGGGCGCGTTCCCATTCTAATTTTTCTATGAAACGCTGATTTTCGGCTGGTACTCCTAATGACTGCAGAAAGCGTTTAGCCCATGCCATAAAGAAGGCTTGCCATTCAGTTTTAATGTAGCCTTTCTTCAAGGCTTCATTAACTGTAACTTCAACTGGCTCATAAATGCCCTTAAGTTTAAGCTCAGCTGGAATTAAACGCAACTTTTCATCTTTCACTTCTTCTAGTAAGTGGCAGTGAGGCTCCTCTGGGTCAAAGAAGAATTCTATGTCGATTATAGTAAATTCTCTAAGTCTTATTGGCCCCTGTCTAGGCGAAATTTCGTTTCTTAAGGCGTGGCCTATCTGGGCAACTCCGAAGGGAAGTTTTCCTCTAGCATAGTCATAGAGCCTTTGAAATTCAACGAATATGCCTTGAGCTGCCTCCGGTCGGCCGTAGCCGGTTGCTTCTGCATATGGCCCTATTCTTGTTTCAAACATTGTTAAGAAATATTTCGGTTCGCTGAACTTTCCGCCGCACTCGGGGCAGACAATTGCTTTGTTTTCTATAGTTTCCTTCAATTCCTTTAGGCTAAGCTTTTCCGTTTCTGTATCACTCATTCCAGCAAACTCTTGCAGCAAATGGTCAGCTCTAAATTTTCTTTTGCATTTTTTACATTCAACCATAGGCTCGCGAAAGCTTTCAACGTGTCCCGACGCCTCAAATATCTTGGCTGGAACAATTATGGAGTTCTCAATTTCGTAAATTCCTAGCTTTTGAATGAAGAATTTTCTGAATTTCTCTTCTATACGCTTCTTTAGGAGGGTTCCAAGCGGGCCAAAGGTTATGAAGCCGCTTACTCCTCCATAGATTTCGTATGATGGCCAAAAGAAACCCCTTCTCTTTGCAAGTTCGCTGATTATCTCATATTTGTCGCTTTTACTCAAAGACTTAACCTCAATCTTGATCTTTAAACGAAACTGTGGATGCTATAAACGAATAGATTCAACTTGCATTCTATTTATTTTTTACTTATTGCCTAATACTCCGGTTTAATAGCCAATAGTCTAACTTTAATAATGTACAAATAGTGGTGGGGAAACAGGGATTGAGTATGGGAGGCGATTAACTTACTTGCAGAGAGGAGGCTTACTTCTATATGCCCCACCGTGTGCTGGTGGATCAGCTACTATTTCAAATATGGTGTATATGTTCCATCCTTGC
>CAYOFB010000038.1:0-7171 GCA_964403145.1 uncultured Candidatus Bathyarchaeia archaeon | reverse complement strand
TGTCGTGAACTTTATCCGTTATCAAGCTAAGCGATTTAGCGTACTCCATAAATGCCAGCCTCATGACTTCACTTTCTGGTATTCCTAAGCTTTTGGCTATTTTTTCCACTAGGCGCTTCTGCTCCTTGCTCAGATAAACTTTGATCCAAGTTTTCCGTGCCATTTCGGACCTTTCTAAGGTACCTTACAAGATACCTCTGCGCTTTTCATTTTAAAAGAATTTCTTTTACTTGGAGCTAGGACGGTTTTGACACGTAAGGGAAGGCCTCCAGTAAGGTTAAGGCAGCTTTACCGTCTAGTCTATCTAGAGGGGATTGAAGATAGGAATTTGCTTGCTTCAAAGCTTGGGATATCAAGAGAGCTGCTGCGGAAGTATCTTTATAGGCTTAGGAGGAAAATTGCGACGGCGTCGCGAAATTCGAAGGGTTCATTTTATATTTGTCCTGAATGCTTCAGTTCCGACGTCTTTGAGGATGAAGCTTCTGGAGAGTTAGTTTGCCGGTCTTGCGGTTTGGTGATTGATTGGCTCCCGAGCTTTGATGATTCTTTGCCTTTCGACCAGACTTATGCGTTGGAATCAGCGCTTTCAGTTGGCAAAAGTTTAGGTGGAACGCTGCCTTCCAGGGGGCTTTATCGGATTTTGGCTAAAAGCTCCAGCGGAACGGAAGATTTAGGCATAAGAGCTAGACAGATCAGAATTATCACGGAAACGAATGACCCTCCAGATTTAGCAAAACTTTTACGGGAGGCATATAAGCTTTCTATGCGGTTTCGCCTTGAAAGGGATAAACTTTTTAATCACAGCTTCGGCCGAAACGTCCGAAGAGCCTATTGGCTGGTTAATTCGCTTGCCTTGAGAGTTGCACGGTATAAGATAGCTTGTTCAGCGCTGATTTTCACATTGGAACAGCATGGAAAAAAGAGAAAACTTGCAGAGGTAAAATCTCAGCTGCCCTATGACCCCACAGTTTATGGACTGCTTTCCCGACTTGACAAGTTTCTTAACAGTCTAAAGACGCGGGCTGAAGGCTCCTCCTAGAATTCTATTTTCCTATTTTTCTATTGGGAGGCCTATGAACAACCGAGAACAGGTTCAGCTGAACGTGCAGGTGCCTACGGGACTCTACAAAGAGGTTAAAAAAGCGGCTGTTGATGGCCATTTAAAGCTCAGAAAGCTTGTTCAAGGCCTTCTTTGGCTTGGCCTCTATTTCAAGGAGAATCTAGGCGTAAAGGAGACTCTGCAGGCGATTAGAGATGCTGAGCCGCTGGCTTGCCTTCTGGCGGCCAGAAACGACCTCGCCAATAGAGGATTTAACACTTCAGGGCTGGACGAAATTATCCGGCAAGTCGAAATTTTCCTCGAGGCCTCCCAAATAACAAGAAAAGGAGGAGTGAGAAATGAATGTTCCCAGACGAGCGATAGGCCTACTGATCATTAGCTATTTAGCCATGATTGGATTTATGCTGGTTTCAGCAATAAATCAGTACGCGCTCATCAAGCCTTTCGTTGTTGAAATCTCCGCGCAACCCTCGCCATTCACGGTTGACGCTGTCAGCTTCAACTACGATCCGGCCTTAAACAGGTATGTTTCATGCGAGGTTACAGTTACAAATAATGCAGCTTCGGAAATGATGGCGACCGTTTACGTTCAGCTCAATAATGCCACTGGCGTAGCTGTTGCAAGCGGAAGCAAAGGTGTAACTTTGGCCTCCGGAGAGTCCGCTACAGTTACTGTTGAACTATCCTGGAGTTCTAACGCTTCTGTAGAAGATATTGCAGGCGGATGGATAACGGTGACTTAACTTAGGCTGGCAGATAGACATGGTTGGGCTTGAGGCGATTTCCATACTACTGCTTGCCGTTTCCATAGGCTGCGGACTACAGGCTATACGCCTACTTGGAAAATCGAAAACGTCACGCAAGAATGTCGAGGGAAAACCTTCGCCTCAAGCCTGCGAGCAACTGATCCCCGTAACGGTTTACATTCCCCAATCTCTTTTTTGTAGGTTCAACGCTGAAAAGCGGCCTCAAGGAATGGTTGAATCAAAACTGCATAAAAGGAAAAGGCTTGTGTGGAGGGTTGGAGAACATGAAGCATGTCATTAGTCTATTAATGGTGCTTCTTTCTGCAAGCATTCTAGCCTTGCCAACTGTTAAGGCTGAAACATGGACATACTACGCGGAGCTAAGGATTCCGGAGCTTGAACTTTACTCTCCAGCCGAAATAACGGTCAGCTACATCTACACTAATAATGTCAGCATACAAGTTCATACTTTGGGTCCAAGCCTCTACGAAGCTACAACCAGCCCTGTTCAAGCCAGATTTGAAACTCAAGAATTCGACACATACACAATTTACCTCAAAATTCTGTATAGCCAGCCTGTTCAACAAACGGTTCTAATAGGCATTTTTGAGGGTGGAAGAGCAGCCAAAAGCATAGAATATGATGTGGAGGCTAAGGAGATATTCCTTTCATTCACCGTAAGCGTTGTTCAGGCTCCCGAGTATCCCACAGCCGAGCAAATAGCACTGGCCATAACTGAATATTTCAGAAATGAAATACTCAGTCTAAGAGCAGACTTCCATTCGCTAACGGACAGCATAGAAAGCAGCCTAGTGTTCGTTTCAGCTCTCTCCATAATCAGCTTCGCTCTCTCAATAATTGTGTTAGCGTCAATCTTCTACATGAACCGAAAGGTCAGCGAGCTTACAGAATGGGGAATTAGACATGAAGCAGAGCATAGGAGGCGGGGAGAATAGGCCATGGCAGCTCCGTTTTTGGAGACTCTTCCTCTAATCGCCTATCTCATGCTTGGAACGATAGGTTTAGTAGCATTATGGTTTTTATGGCGCATTTTTGCGCCTGCAGCGCCCGGAGTGAGTCTAGGATATTTTGAAGTGATAGGCCGATACGCCGGCCAGAAACTGCTAAAGCGGCTTCGCGGAGTTCTAGTTGAATGCACTCCTCTCTTTTTAAATTCGGAGCTGGACAGGCAGTTTAGGGAGATAATCGCCGAGGATCTGGAAGCCTACGCCGAAAAGGAAACTGGAGAAAAAGCCCTGGAACTTAAAGAGCTAGCAGAAAAGGTTAGGAAGCAAAGCCTGGAGAATCTCTGCCGCATCGTAGCTGTGAGAGACCGCGGATTCTCAAAACATCTTCTCGTCCAGTATGGAAATGTGGATAAGCCGTTAAGCGCATACGCGGCCAACGAGCCCTCAAGCCGCTTCACCTTCGGCTTCGGCTTCCTAAGCCAAGGAGTCATAACCGGACAAATTTACACGTTGCCGCAGCCCCTCCAAGTGCACAGGCTTGGAAAGGTGAATGTTCACTTATTCCGTCCAGACGATCCAGACTCGTCAGGTCAAGTCAATAAGGCGCCGACATGGATGGCTAAAGTGGCGCTTTATGTTCCAGCCATAGTAGAGTATAAGGAGCAGGTTAGGGTTGAAAGGGAGCTACGGCTGGAGAAGGAGAGGCAGCTTAAAGAAATGGCCCTGGAGCTTTCGGCCGCCGCGACGGAGAGAGATGCCTTAAGGCGGATACTGCAAAGCTTCAGCACAACCGGCGATTTGCCGGAGAGACTAGTGCCTAAAAGATTTGACTTAATGGACTTCATAACCTTAAGTCTTCCAACAGTCACGCTTTATGTCATTGCGGAAAATATAGGGGTTCCATCGATAATCGGCCTCTTCATCGGCCTAATGATTGGAGCACTATGGGTGTTTAGGAGAAGAGGAGAATGAGCCTAGAAGCATTAACCTTTAGAGAGGAACTTCGAAAACTTGATGATGCACATCAAAAGTTGCTACAAAGCGAAATGCAGCTTAGAAACTTCATTCTGTCAGATAAATTCCTTGAAGACTTCAATAAATTTCAAAATTTGCTTGGAAAGTTTCAAAGCAGAGTAATATCATTCATTGAAACCGTTGAAAGCATTCGTCAGATCTTAACGGAAAATATTGGAGAAAAACTTCGCGAATTCCAGGAAGAGAACACGCAGGCAAGCCTTGAACAAATTGCTGAGGGGAAGGCTCTAACGCTTGAGAAGGCCCTAATTATAGTGGCTACAATAGTGGCTTTAGGCATGGCTGTTACCAAAGGATATTTGGAAGCTGCATGGCTGGGCGGCGCCGTAACATTCGTTTTGGCGGCTGTTTTCTGGCCTCAGATAAAAAGCATTTTCAAAGCCTTGACAAAAACCAGTTCGGATGAGACTTTTCCGAAAACTGGCGGACAGCTTGAAAGCTGGGTTAGGGAGACCATCGGCAAGATACGTCGGAGATATGAGGCAATGTACTTTCTTGTTAGAGTACAGGTTCAAACAGCCAAGGATCTGCCATACTATAACGTGCTAGGCTATGACGAAGTGCTGTACGTCAGGAGGAAGCAGGCCGCTTTAACCATGCGAAGCGAAATTCTCAGCCAAATAGGCGAAATAATGGTTGAATGCGACCGGAACCTATGGCAGAGGAAAAGCATGCTGATTGGAGCCTTAAGCTTAGCTAGACAGGCTACGGCCTCCATTAGAGGTGCAGCACCATAGCCTCCCAAGAAAACCTCGGAATAAATGTCGTCGTCCTGCTTGAAAGCTTATTCAAAAGGCTTCTTGACGGAATTGCCGGCAGAGGAGGAGTAGAAGCCATACTTCAATTCCTAGACAACATAGACTTCGTAGAGGGCCTTGCTCCGCTGAAACAGAGCATCAAAATGAACAGCATATTCTTCGAAGCAGCAATTTCAAAATGCCATAAAGACATGCTAAAAAGGCCTAGATCCGTCAGAGAACAGGAAGCAATCGAACTTTTAGGCGCCGAATGCCCGAATTGCGGATATCAAACAAGCCTATGGGAATTCACAGAACTCAACGGCAAATGTGGAGGCTGCGGGGCAGAAATGCAATTGTGCTATGAAAAGGCGGTGAAAGAGCTAAGCCGCAGAAGAATTTCTGTGACCCCAGAAACCGCAGTAATGTATATAGCCTACAGCCGACTTGCAAAAGCATATATCGACGCGTATAAGGCGTTAAGCCTTACATTCCAAGCCGTAGCCAAAATTCTAGGATGGGAACATTTCCAGATAGCCCAGCCTGAAATACGCAACTACCTCGACCAGTACTTTCTAGGGAGACTAAGCGGTGAACAGAGAGTTCCAAGGGAGGAGAAGGAAATCCTTCAATTTATTGTTAGAGGAAACCTGGCGCATATACCGCCTGAAGAGGCTGCAGATCTAATCAGCCTAGGCATGGAAGTTGTAAAGTACGGTTACCTATATGAGGTGTTAGGGGCAAGTGGAGCCTACATCCATTATAGGAATGCATCAGCAAAATACTCCGTCTTGTATGACCAGTTAAACGAAAAGATAAGGCTGACATTAGCAGAACTTTACCGTGAAGAGAAAAAGCCGAAAATCTATGTGAAGGAAATTTTCGGCGGAGTATACAGTCCATGCTTCCTGCTTCCTAAACGTTTCTGGGAAGGCGGCCAGATAGCAAAGCAGCTTATGCTAGAGCCGATCTACAATATGCCAGTATTTCCGAAACATGACTTTGGAGCCGTACAGACAATTTATGCGCCGCTAGGAGGCGGAAAAACATTCCTCCTAAGCTCTATAGCATGCTACTCAATCCTTAACAAGAAAAGTTTCGTCTTCACACCTCTAAACGATAAGACAAACAGCTTTTCCTACGCGTGCCTCCCACTATTCCCATATAATAAGCGTACACGGAAACTTCACGAATTCCTAAATAAAATAATGCAGATTGAGCCGCAAGGTGTTCCCACGCTTACCCTGAACGTGTTAGCTAAGGGAGAGAAAATATGGGATAAAAGGAAGCATCCGCCAACCATCTACGACTTAGTTTTGGAGGTTGAGAAGCCTCAAGCCTTCAGGGTAGACTTCAAAGAATTATTGAGTAGGCTTAAGGAAGTCGACAGCGAGTACGGATTCAGCAAGTATGTGGGAATAATTTGCGTAAGAAATCTTGACCGACGTCTTGAAGCAACAAAATGGAATCTAGACTATCAAATAGCCACGAATATGCTATTAGAGTTTGACGGTTGGAGAAAAAGGCATACAGCCATACGATCACGCGTAATCATAGATGAAGTCAGCTATTTGGCGTCAAGCCAAGTTGTATTATATGCTGGAGACGCATTAAGGGCCTCAGCAGCCATAAGCGACATAATTAAAGAATCGAGAAGAAGCAACATAGCCGTGGACCTAGCAACACAAGCTCCCCTTGAGATACTTCCTGAACTCAGAGCTGCAGCAACAAACATTTTCTTCAGAGACCTCCCGAAAGCCAAAGAGAAGAGCAGAAGCCAAATAGACTACCTGCTTGAAAGCCTAAAACTGAAAGAACCATCTCTAGCATCAATAGTCGCTGAAATGAACAATCGCGGGATCCTGGGAAAAAGATACTGGTTCTGGTACCACGAACCCAAAAGAACGATCAACATAGTTAGACCTACACCGCCAACCTTCTGCCTTCAAGACAAGAACCTAAACGCGTATGAAATATTCAGAAAATATGAAAAATTGAGCGGCCAAAAAGTACTGCTTGAAGACTGGACGCTAGTACCCAAAATACAGGCGCCTTCACCCCATTCAAGAAAGAATTCAGCGAAATTGGAATTTTTCAAGTGAAGACTTGAGGCTGAACATCCACTTCGAGAACTGACAGCCCCGAAGTCGTTAATGAAATCGGCAGATTCGCATAGGCTGAAACGCTTTTTGAATCTTGAATTCCACTAGCGAAGACGGCTTCAGCCGTAACCGACGATGTGCATTTAAGCGTATATTGCCCGCTTCCATGCCCGCTAAGGTCGTATTCTATCTCTTCAGCTTCCAGCTCAAAACTCCAAAAGTCAACCCATTGACCTTTCGGCGCAGTCGAGCCGGTATACTGCCTCAGCATCCCCTCACGCCTCAAAAGCTGGCCGGTTTCAACGCATGTAACTTCCATAGGGCCGGAAATCTCAAGCGAAGTAAGGTCCCCTTCCCAGTCAACGTAGACGAAGGTGTGCCATCTAATCGAGCTGACCTCTTGCCCTTGGAAGTAAACTGCAAACGGAAAAATCTGCAATGTCAAGTTCTCCGGGCTAACCTTCTTCATGGAGCCGTCAGCAAAAGTTATGGTTACGCCGACTCCAAGCGCTCCGGCAACGCT
>CAYOFB010000037.1:0-7209 GCA_964403145.1 uncultured Candidatus Bathyarchaeia archaeon | reverse complement strand
TATTTTGGGTCTGGAAAAAAGTGAATTATATCTTAATATACAAGATATTGTCGGTGTTGAAGCTTGAAGGAGAAAATTTTACGAGCAGTAGGCCACCGCAGCCGCCAACTCCTAAATAACGGAAAAAACAACTTATCTTCAAAAATAGAAATGAAACTAACCAAGATAACAATGAACGCGATCTGGACTGCCAGCCTCATTAAAACCTCACTAACTATAACTAGAACTCCAACAATTACGCTGAGAAGCATTTTAAAAGCTAATTTAAACATCAAAAATGGAAAGAAAAAGAATAACAAATTTGAGCATATAGCTAATGTTGTAAGCGAGGATAATTGGGCTATTCCACTTCAGGCAAAGTCTACAATCCAAAGACCAATTTAATATACTTCGCTAAGCGACAATTTTATAATTTCCCAATCTATCAAGGATTTTATGATAAATGTTGAATTGTTCACAGTTGGGCCTCTATTTACAAATTGCTATCTGGTTTATTGCTCACAAACCAAAGAAGCGATAGTTATTGATCCTGGCTTTGGTAATGTGCGAGAAGCGGAAGATTTCTTGAGGAGGATTTTGCAGAGGAAGCTTAATTTAAAGTTCATTGTGAATACTCATGGTCATCCAGATCATACCTCTGGCAATGGCTTTTTAAAAGAGAAAACTTCGGCTCCAATCCTTATACATAGATTTGACGCTTCAAAACTTGGAGAGTCTAGAAAAGTTGTGTATGAAAGTTTAGGTTTTGAGCTTTATTCGCCTCCAGCTGACACTTTCATTGATGAGGGAGACATTATTAAATTTGGAGATGCAAGCTTGAAGGTTATTTATACGCCGGGGCACAGTAAGGGAAGCGTGTCCCTTGTTGGAGAAAATTGCGTTTTTTCTGGTGATACACTTTTCGCTGGTTCTATTGGAAGATACGATTTTCCGGACTCTTCCTTTGAGGAAATCATGCATTCTTTAAAGGAGAAAATTTTGATTCTTCCGGACGATTTTATCGTTTATCCCGGTCATGGTCCAATCACGACTATTGGAGAGGAAAAGAGGAATAATCCCTTTCTTAGAGATGTTTTCTTATAAGGTTTCTCTGAAAAGGTCTTCTTGATGTGATATTGCTAATTCCTTTATTGATGCCTCTTCGCTTGTTTCGGCTCTTTCCAAATTTTTTACTATTGCCACGGGTATAGCCTCTTTGGCTTGGCCCATAACAAGTTCTGCGGCGCACGCTATCTCGTCAACTAATGCGACATTTTTAACTTTCAAAAGGTTACCATAGAGATCTTTCTGGCCTCTATAATCTTTGAAGGGATTTATCCCCGCTATTCCTATTGCGAATTCTACTTGTCCTCTTCTGAAAGGACGGCTGAAGGTGTCAGCTATAATTACAGCAACTTTTTTGCCAGTTAATTTTTCAATTTCTTTTTTGATTTTTCTCGCCGATTCATCCGGATCTTTTGGTAAAAGTGAGTAGGCGTCTCTCGGGACATTTGATTTATCTACGCCCGCGTTTATGCATATTAGGCCTCGCTTATCTTTAACTATTAGGATTTCCGGTGAAGCCTTTATAATGTGGCTGGTTTCTTTCAGGACAAGTTCTAATAGTTTTGGATCTCTTTGAACTTTTTCAGCCAGTTTTAAGGCTTTTTCTGAAGGGTTGATTTCTTCGAACTTTATTACTCGTCCTTCAGCCTTTGAAACTACTTTTTGGGAGATAACAATTATGTCTTTATCTTCAATGTTTACATTGTTTTTGGCGGCTGTTTCAACTATTATTTTTGCTAGATTATCTCCAGCCTTTACTAGGGGGAAATTTTCTAATCCAATTATTGTGATGGATTTAGGAGTCATACCTTAGAATTGCGAGATTCAATCTTATATAGAATGCTGGTCTCTAACTTATAATCCCTAAGCGGGTGAACCAGTTGCCAATGGCAGTTGTGGTTGATTATAAACTTTGCACTGGCTGTCGCCTATGCGAAACCATATGTTCTCTGGTAAATGAGGGAAAAATTTCAACAGCGCTCTCAAGAATTAGGGTTTACTCTTTTTCTCCCGGAATCGATGTGCCAATAGTATGCGTTCAATGTGAAAAGGCTTCATGCATTGACGCTTGTCCGCAAAATGCCCTAGAAAGAGATGAAAAAACGCGTGCAGTGATTGTAAATTTGGAAAAATGTGTTGGATGCGGACTTTGTATTGAGGCTTGCCCATCAAAGGCGATATTTATGCATCCTGAAAGGAACACTGTCTTTAAATGCGAACTTTGCGGAGGAAAACCTCAATGCGTCGAAATTTGCCCAGTGAATGCCCTTTCACTGGTTAAAGTATCATTTGACACTAGAATCTTCGCGAAAAAGGCTGAAGAAATAGCCGAAGAAATGCGTGAAGCATTCATGTTGCCAAGGGAGGAGAGAAGCCATGCCTAGGGGAGGCTACGTTGGAAAAATCCTCAAAATAGACTTAACCAGCGAAAAAATCGATATTATCAGAACGGAAAATTACTTTGACGTCAACCTTTTCATTGGAGGAAAGGGGCTTGCCGCCTATACATTATGGAAAGAACTCAAAACGGGCATTGACCCATTTTCAGAGGATAATCTCCTAGTTTTTGCAACCGGCCCTCTTACCGGAACGCTGTGCCCGGGAACAAGAATGTGCATCGCAACAAAGTCTCCTCTGACCGGGCTTTTCTGCGACTCGTATGTAGGCGGACATTTAGGTGCAGAAATCAAAATGGCCGGATATGATGCTGTTATAATCGGCGGGAAAAGCGAAAAACCAGTCTACATATGGATTCATGACGAAAATGTGGAAATCTGTAATGCTGAAAATCTCTGGGGACTCGACGCATTTAGAACCGAAGAGAGGATACGAAAGGAAAAGGGCGACATGACCATCCGCGTCGCCTGTATAGGGCCTGCCGGCGAAAGGCTGGTGAGATTCGCCCATGTTAATGTTGACCGTTATCGCCAAGCCGGAAGAGGTGGAGCAGGAGCTGTTATGGGCTCTAAAAATTTGAAGGCGCTGGCTGTCAAGGGAACAGGAGCTATACCAATCTATAATGTTGAGGAGTTTATAGAAAAAGCCAAGGAAGCGCATAGGGCAGTCCTCGAAAATGAGACTGCCAAAGCTAGAAAACGTTGGGGAACCGCCAGAACAATAATATTTACGGCTGATCAAGATTTGCTTCCTACAAGAAACTTTAGAGAAGCCACTTTTGAAGCAGCCGAAAATCTTTCAGCCGAAGTTCTTGAGAAGAGATTTTGGATAAAGCATAAGGCTTGCCATAGCTGTCCAATAAATTGCGGAAAGCTTGGAGTAGTCAGATCTGGAAGGTATGCAGGAACAGTTGTTGAAGGAATCGAATATGAAACTTTAGCGTTGATTGGGGCGAACTGCGGAATCGGAAACTATGAAGCTGTTGCCTATGCGAATCTGCTATGTGACATGCTTGGACTAGACACGATCTCGACTGGAAATGTCATAGCCTTCGCCATGGAATGCTATGAAGAAGGAATATTAACTGAGAAAGAAACAGAAGGCCTAAAACTTAACTTTGGAAATGAAGAGTCAGCAATCAGGCTTATAGAGAAGATTGCGAGAAGAGAAGGCCTAGGAGACCTGTTAGCCGAAGGAGTGAAAAGAGCTTCTGAAAAATTGAATTCTAGATGCAGAAGATTTGCCATGCACGTGAAAGGACTTGAGCTTCCAGGTTATGATGTAAGAGCTTCGCCCGGAATGGGCCTAGCCTACGTAACAGCGGATAGAGGAGGATGCCACACACGTTCATGGCCAATCTCATATGAAATTTCTGGAAAAGCGCCCGATGGAACAGTTATAGATAGATATTCAACTGAGAAGAGAGCCTACATAGTAAAGAGGCAACAGGATGAGACTACTGCCTGCGATACGTTAGTTGCATGCTGGTTCTTGAAGACAGCCGTTGGAAATAAGCGCTATGTTGGCATGCTAAATGCAGCGGCTGGAATGAAACTTACAGTTGAAGAATTTTTGGCGGTCGGTGAAAGAATATGGAATTTGACTAGGCTGTTCAATATCCGCGAAGGCTTGAGGAAGGAAGACGAGAATCTTCCAAATAGGGCATTCGAGGATCCTATTCCCTCTGGAATTGCAAAGGGACGAAAACTTGAGAAAAGCCAGCTTGAGTATATGCTCAGAGAATACTACGCTATTAGAGGATGGGATGAAAGTGGAATTCCAAGAAAGGAAAAGATTAAGCAGTTGAAGCTTGATTATTTGGTTTCTGGAGTTTAGGTGGAATATTTAGGTAGAATAATTATTTTTTCTTCAAAATTCTTTTAACTTGCCAAATAACACTGCTTTAGTTAGGCGGATGGACCAGTTATGAATCCAAAGAAGAAGACAGGCATATCTAACAGTTTTAAGTTTAACTTTGATGATAAATTTCGTTTTATAGAGGGAATAGTTGGCGGTATAGCTCTCGCATGGCTTGTTGCATGCATTCTCTCATGGATTCTTAACATACTCCCAGCGGAATGGTCATCCGCGCTTACAACCACTACGGCTTCAATAGCCATACTTCTAATGTTCCTAGGCTTTTGTTCATTCTTTGCGATTTCGATAGCTTCAGCTTTAAGAGAAGGAAGCTACGGCTTATACTCGATTTCGTCTTTCAGTGCCTTTTGGATAATATTCATTGTCCTTTCCTACATTTACGGATTAGACACCCTTGCGGATCTATTCTTTAATCAGGGAATACTTTGCATGATTCAGATAATGATAGCCTACACATTAACCATCTATACTCTCTCTGATACAAGGGCGATAGACATCAAGAAATCTGACTCTTACATAATAGGAGTTATTCCATTCATAACTCTGCTGATATTCCTACTGGTTCAACAACAAATATTCGGAGAGCAAATTCAATTCGGCGCTGTCATCGAGCCAGTACTCTGGGTTATATCAGTTATTGTGGCAACTCTTATAGGATATCTGCTACATGCAATGATGTCCAAGTAACAAGTTTAGGCAGAAACCATTTTCTCATACATTTTTTCAAGGGTCCATCTTATACTCGACTTTAGGTCGCGTATTCTCTCTTCACTCACATTTCTGATAATTATTTCTTTTATTATGTCGCCTTCTTTAACAATGCTGTAGGAGAGTATTTTGTCAGGTGTGATTTCGCCTTTTCTGGCTGCTTCTCTATCCTTTTCCTGCATTTTTAAAAGAACACGTTCAACTAGAAACTGTCTAAAGGGAGGAATATTATCCCTAAAGTTTTTATCCTTGTCCAATACAACGCGGACAACTCCATCGCCAATATACATTGTAGCAAGTTTTTCTCCCATAGGAGTCCTAATTGGAAGTTCCACATATTCGGCTGGAACTTCAACCTTTTCTATCTTCTCTGCAGTTGCCTTTTCCGTCTTAGGCATTTCAGGACGCTTAAACCCCTTTTCCAGAAGAAAATAATCTATAATTTCCATTAAATTTTGAAGACCTTCAAGTTCCTGCCGGACTTCATCTATTCTCTTTTCAAGTTTTCCCCTAAATTCTATTAGCCTTTTTATTTTCTCCTCTTCACTCATGGTTATGGATTCCCATAGAGAAATTAACGAGGTTACTTATCAAACCTTCGAGTGGCTAAGTCTTTTTAAAAACGGAAATTTCGTTAGCAGATGAGTTGGAACTTGCATGTGAAACGACTTTTATTCCGCGTTCTTGGAGAAACTTTTCAAATTCTTTGAAGACTTGGCTTTTAGTCTTATTTATTTTTACACAAATTTTTTCTCCCTTGTATATCTTGCTTAGATCATAAATTGCATTGTTTTTTGAAATTTCCTTGACTGTTAGAACTTTCTCCCATAAACTTTTGGGCGGAGAATCTTCAAATATCCACGCGTAATATGATGCTTCAACCACTTTATAGTTAAGGCCTTCCTTGACAATGCATTTTCTACTTAGGGCTATTCTTTCAAAGGAGGAAGGATAAATGATTTTTGCCCATATGAAGGTGTGATATTTATGATCATTGGTTAGGATCCAGTCGTAGGTTTCTGAGGTTTTCCATCCCATTGAAAAACATTTTGACTTGAAATCATTAATTAGCTTCCAAACTTTGGGCGTGGTGAACATGTTCATACCTTAAATTTTTTCTAGAAGAATGTTCTATTTCGTAGGATTTAAGGTTAATGGTTCATTTTTTGAAAAAATGTAGGAGAAATCGCTATTTATTTAGAAAAATGTAGAAGCATATTCTTAACGAATTCAACTTTTAGGGTTTATATTTCTTACTAATTCATTTTCTGGAAGACTGTCGATCTTTTATTGTAAATTCTACATTCTTCCGGCAAAAGTCATAAATTCTCAACAAGCAGAATCTGTTACAGGCGGAAGTATGAAAATAAAAAATGGAAAGGTTTTCCTTGATGATTTGGATAGGAGAATACTTGGAATTTTAAGGGATAACGCTAAGTTGACATATACCGAAATCGGGAAAAGACTTGGAGTAGCCCATTCAACAATCTATGAGAGAATAAAAAGGCTTGAAGAAAATGGAATAATCAAAAAATATACCGCGATAATCGATGCGGATAGATTAGGATTTAAACCCACCGTGGCCATTGTAACTGTTTACACTGATCCAAAGGAAAGTGAAAATATCGCAAAGAAATTAGCAAAAAAGAGGAATGTTCTCGAAGTTCTAATATCGCTTTCTGAGGAACTGTTAATAATAGCAAGGATTGTTGCCGAAAATCAGGAAAAGCTCCACTCATTCATTGCGAATTATGTAGCTCCGCTGCCAGGAGTGCTTCGAATAAGAACTTCGATAATAACAAAAAAGGTTAAGGAACTACACTCTGCCCCTTCGATTATATAAAAAGCTTTTATAGAATGAATTAACAGTCAATATATTAGAAATTGTAGGGCGACAACAAAGTTAAAGGGATAAACTGTTGAAGAAAGTATCGAAAGAAAAAGCATTCTACTTCTTTACTTCCATAGGAAATTATACAGGAGAAAAAGCTCACTCATTAGAGGAATTTTTAGAGAAAGTAAAGGAGATAGACATAAAATCTTTAGAATTTCACCTTTATAGAGGAGATTTTGAGAGATGGATAAGGGAAGTTCTCGGCATCAAGGAATTGGCCGAAAAAATGGACGAAATTCAAAAACTAAATTTGAAGGGAGAAACTTTACGAACTCTAATTTACGAAA
>CAYOFB010000036.1:0-7245 GCA_964403145.1 uncultured Candidatus Bathyarchaeia archaeon | reverse complement strand
GACATTCCAACACCTTCTTCTATATTATGCGGTTGAATTTATTTAAGGCTATCAGAACTGCCTCAGCAAATATCTTAATATTGTAAGTCTCTGAATTTCGGAGGTTCCCTCATATATTTCGGTTATTTTTGCGTCTCTGTAGTATCTTTCAACTCGGTATTCGCCCATGTAGCCGTATCCGCCAAGCGTCTGGATAGCAATGTCCGTAGCCTTTACGGCTACTCTGCTCGCGTAGAGCTTAGCCATGGAAGTCATCATCGGATCCATTTTGCCCTCGTCTACTGTCCATGCCGCCTTATAGGTTAGGAGTCTAGCTGCTTCTATCTCGGTTGCAACTTCGGCTAGTCTGCAGCCTATCTGTTGGAACTGCATTATTGGCTGACCGAAGGCTTCCCGCTCCTTTGCATATTTAAATGCTATTTCAAATGCTCCCTGCGCTGTTCCAACAGCCTGCGCCGCAACCGCTATTCTGCTTATATCAAAGAACCACATTGAATGATAGAATCCCTTATTCAATTCGCCTACAATGTTCCAGTCCGTGACTTTGACGTCGCTTAGAGAAACTTCACCTGTAGCTGTGCATCTTATTCCCATTTTATTTGTCTGCTTTGTTACATCTAGGCCTGGGGTTCCTTTGTCGATGACAAATAGGGTTTGCCCCCTATAAGTTGGTCTAACCTTGGTGTCTGTTTGGCATAGCACAATTATGAAGTCGGCGATCGGCGCATTTGTTATGAAGGTTTTTGTTCCATTTATCCACCACTCATCACCATACTTGACAGCTGTTGTATCCATCTTTGTTATGTCGCTTCCGCGGCCGGGTTCGGTGAAGGCTGCTGCTGAAATGTAGTCTCCGCGGCATAGGGGTGGAAGATACTTCTCTTTCTGCTCTTCTGTTCCGTGGAAGAGTATGAGGTCGCTTCCGAAAACCCCTATCATCACAGCTAATCCAAGCGATGAGTCGACGCGGCACATTTCCTCCATTGCGATGCATGTTTCCAGATAACCGTAGCCTTGGCCTCCATACTCCTCTGGGAAAGCCAAGCTTGTAAATCCAAGTTTTGCAGCTTTCTTGTAGAGTTCCATTGGAAACTCCTCTTTTCTGTCAAGTTCCAGCGCCAGCTCCGGGTCGAATTCCTTCTCGCAGAATTCTCTGACAGCCCGCTTTATCTCCAGCTGCTCTTCGCTCAATTTAAACTCCAAAACATTCACCACCGTCTTTGAAATTTTAGATATAAGATACAATGCCTATATGACTATTTAGGTTGCTGCAATGAAGATTATGGTCTGCGGCCCAATAGCCTACGGAGATATCAAACGAATTAAAGAACTTCAGAAGTTTCTAAAGGAGAAAGGATTCGAAGTTATTGACCAATTTCAAAGGAAAGAAATGGATTACAGTAATATCAAAGACTTTAGGGACAAAAGGGAGCTTGCGAGAAAAATAGTTGAGAATGACCTGAAATTTGTCGGCGAATGCGACATTATAGTGGCTATTTGCGATGAACCAAGCTTCGGAACCGCCATGGAGATTTACCATGCAAGAAGGCTTGGCAAGAAAATTGTAATTCTAAATGAGCATGCGCAGCCTTCCCCTTGGCCTATAGCCTTTTCAGATCAAGTTGTAAGAAGTTTGGAGGAACTCGCCGAAGCTATGCTCAAATTAGGGTTTTAAGCCAGTTTAAAGTTTCAGATATAACCTCGTTCTCCTTTCCTTCAAAAATATGGTTGGCTCCATTAACAATTATGAATTTTTTAGGATTGTTAGCCGCTGAAAAAACTTGTCTTGTCTCTTCAATCCCAACTATCCTATCCTTGTCTCCAGCAACAATTAAAATTGGAATTTTAAGCTTTGAAACCACTCTGCATTCATCTAATTTCATAAGCTTCTTCCTTACATAGCTAGGTCTCAAAAGTATGCCGTAAACACGCATGTCAAACAGCTTCGAGACGTCTACCAGACTATCTACGTAGGAAACTAATAGGAATAAGTAATAGCCAAGTCTTCCACTCTTATTTTTAATGAACTTTCTCACGTTATATGCATGATTAGCCGGAGTAGACCACAAAACCAGCCCTTTAACCCTTTCCTCATTTTTGGCAGTGTAAAGGGCTATTGCTCCACCGAGACTGTGTCCAACAATAAAAATTTTCTCTATATCAACCTCTCTTCTAGAGGCAAGATAATTTAATGCACATTTAAGATCTTTCTGTTCGTCTATTCCATAGCCAAATTTTCCAGTGCTTTTTCCGCATCCTCTAAAATCGAAAAGCAAAGTGACAAATCCATTTTTAGAAGATGCTTCAGCGAATTTGCGATACAACTCTATTGCATGAAATCCATACTTGTTCATGCCGTGACAAACGATTATGCCTGGCGCCGGCGTCGCGTCTGGAATGTAGAGTTGTCCGAACAGCCTATTTCCTTCACATTGGAATGTAACAGCTTCAATTTTCAAGGATACCCTCTCTTCCTTTAGGGTTTGCTGCAGAGCAATGTTAATGTTGAATTTTATATACTTGTTTATGTCTTATCATTTAGACTAGGGTTAGTCATGCCTAAAAGAAGAAGGAAGGGAAAGAAGAAAGTTTCTGCATCTGAGAAGCCTTGGCTAAAGTTTTGGCCTGAAGGCGTTCCGCAATCCATAGATTATCCGGAAGTCCCATTGTTTCATTTCCTAGAGAAATCAGCTGAAGCGTATCCAGATAACACAGCGATAATATTTTTTGGAAGAGAAATATCCTACCAAGACTTGAATAATGCCGCTGACAGATTTGCGAATGCCCTACATAATATGGGTATTGAAAAGGGAGATGTGGTTGCTCTATACTTGCCGAATGTTCCACAGTTTGTAATAAGCTATTATGGAGCTATGAAAGCTGGCGCAACCTTAACTGCGGTAAGTCCGCTCTACAGGGAAAGGGAGCTTGAATTCCAACTTAACAATTCAGAAGCAAAGGTAATAGTCACGCTAGACGTCCTATTCTCCAGATTTAAAAGCGTATGGAAGAAAACAAGCGTTGAACATGCAATAGTAACTGGCATGAAGGATTATATGCCGGGCTTCAAGGCTTTTCTAGGCTCTTTGCTGGGTAAAATTCCGTCAGCAAAAGTTGAGCGGGAACCAAACGTGCATTTCTTTAAAGAACTAATAGAGAAAAGTCCCGCTGAACCTCCAGAAGTAAGTATAAATCCAAAGGAAGATTTGGCTATTTTACAGTATACTGGCGGAACAACTGGAACCCCGAAAGGAGCCATGCTCACTCACATGAACCTTGTCTCAAACGCTATGATGTGCGCTGCATGGCTTAGAGGAAGACAAGCAGAAGAAGTATTCCTAACCGTTCTACCATTGTTCCATATTTACGGAATGACAGTCGCCATGAACGCTCCAATTTATCTGGCTGGAAAAGTAGTTATGCTCCCACGCTTCGACCCAGTCGAAGTATTTAAGTCAATAGAAAAATATCGCGTAACAGTCTTTTGCGGCGCCCCAACCATGTACGCGCTGCTAATAGACCATCCGGATGTCGGCAAATATGATTGTAGATCTATAAAGTTCTGTATTTCCGGCGCCGCACCGCTGCCGCCAGAAGTTCAAAAGAGATTTATGGAAATAACAGGCGGGGTGCTTGTTGAGGGCTATGGCCTAACAGAAGCCTCGCCGGTAACCCACTGTAATCCGCTCGACCCAACGATGAAAACCGTTAAGGTAGGCTCAATAGGGCTGCCTTGGCCGGATACTGAAGCAAAAATAGTTGATGTAGAAACTGGAAAGAAAGAGTTGCCGCCTGGCGAAGCCGGAGAGCTAATCGTTAAAGGTCCACAAGTCATGAAGGGATATTGGAAAATGCCTGAGGAAACAGCTGAGGTTCTCCGTGACGGCTGGCTTTACACTGGCGACATTGGAAAAATGGATGAAGACGGCTACTTCTACATAACCGACAGAAAAAAGGACTTAATCAAGTATAAGGGATACAGCGTCTATCCAAGAGAACTCGAAGACGTGCTATATGAGCATCCAGCCGTAAAACTCTGCGCAGTAGTCGGAAAACCTGACCCAGTTGCGGGAGAAATTCCCAAAGCCTTCATAGTCCTAAAAGAAGGAGCAAGAGCTACTGAAGAAGAAATAATAAAGTTTGTAAAGGAGCGCGTTGCGCCATACAAGGCCATTAGAGAAGTTGAATTTAGAAAAGAGCTACCGATGACTATGGTTGGAAAAGTTTTAAGAAGAGTGTTAAGAGAAGAAGAATACAGGAAGGCCCAAAAAGCCTAGTCTAATCCTAGAAGTCTCATGGCATTTAATCCAAGAATCATATTCTTTTCTTTAACAGAAAGATAAGGTGAAGCTTTGATCTCGCTAATTGCAGAAGCCATACTATAACCTTTCACAACCGGAAAATCCGAACCGAACAAGACGTGCTCCCAGCCAATTTCCCTATTTATTGTCTCAGCAAACCCTTTTTCAGTCAGTAGATAAGTTACAGCAGCCACGTCAAACCACAAATTCCTATAACGCTTACCCAATTCTATTGCTTCCCTAAGCCATATTCCAGGATTTCTTCTGCTGTAAGAACCCATATGCGCCAAAACAACCTGAACATCCTTAAAATTCCTGATGTAACCTTCAAGAAGCTTCGGATTTGCATTTTCGGAAAACTCCGGATATTCCCACACCGCTGGGTCGCATCCCGTATGAAACACGATAATCTTCCCGTTTTCCTCGCAGAATTCAAAAATTCTATTCAACTTCGCTGCTTCATTTTTGGGATTGAAGAATTGGAGAGTTGGAATAAGTTTGACTCCTTTCAGCTCGAATTTTTCTATTTCCCTAAGTTTCTCTTCAATATATCTAATGTCCTTAGAGGGATTAACGGAGCCAAAAGCTATGAATTTTCTAGGGTATTTTCTCGCCATAGCGGCAACTATCTTATTACTGATATTTGCTGTTTCAAGAATTTTTTCCGCATTTTTCAGTGCTTGAAGTCCGTTCCAAATGTAAAGGTTTAAACATTTCTCTAGAAATCTTCGTCTTTCATTCTTGTTTCTTAAATGTTGGGGGTCTAGATCTAAAGCAAGAAGCACGGCCATGTCTACTTTTGCCTTTTCCATTTCCTTCAAAATGCTCTTTTCATCCGTTTCGCCGGGTATGGGGTGGACGTGGAAGTCTATGATTTTCATGTCCTTTCTATCAACTCTTAAGACGTCTGAAATTTCATTTTTAATACCGTCAATTATTGATGGAAGCCCTAGGCTTATGGATCATTTCTTCCCTGTTTCTTTCTCTTCCTCGTAGCCGAGCAGCTCTCTAAGCGACTTCACTTCCTCTCTTAGCATCGAAATTTCATTTTCAAGCGCACTCACTCTGGACTCGGCCATCTTTTTCAGTTCTTCAATTTCCATCAGCAAATTTGCCCTTTCAGCTTCTAGAGTCTTTATTTTCTCCCTTAAATTCCTTAACGTCTGCATAAGCTCCCCCTTTATGCCTTTTACTCTCTCAACCATCTTTTTAATGCTTACCTCCGCTTTTTCCTCTTCCTTTTCAATTGCGGATCTAAATCTGGCCTTACAGTTGGGGCATTCAAAAAGCCCCATAACGATCTTTCCCTCTCCCGCCCTTTTCGATATGCTCCAACTTTTAAGCGGGCTTTTAACTTCAAACCCGCATTTAGGACATTTAACCAACAGCAGCCCACAAATATGTAATATTCTTTGAATCTAAAATGTTTTTCTTAAAAGAGAAAATGGGGATGTTAAATTGTAATTATAAATAGAAGTCGCTCGGTTAGCTCCTTATACCTATTTCTAATGGTGACCTCTGTTACCTGTGCGATTTCAGCGATTTCCCTTTGAGTTTTTCTCTCTCCCGTAAGGACGGAGGCTATATAGCTTGCGGCAGCCGCTATTCCAGTAGGTCCACGTCCAGATGTAAGCTTAAGTTGAGTTGCCGTCTTCAATATCTTATGGGCTATCTCCTCAACTTTACCCTGCATAGTTAATTGATTCGAAAACTTTGTTACATAATGGGTTGGACTTAATGGAGGAACGAAAAAGCCTAATTCTCTAACTAAGAATCTATAGCTTCTGCCAACCTCCTTCTTGCTTATATTGGCTGCATAAGCTATTTCTTCAATTGTTCTTGCAAGTTTACATTGGCGGCAAGCCAGATAGACGGCGGCTGCAGTTACTCCTTGAATTGAGCGTCCTCTAATTAATCGTTCCTTGACTGCTTTTCGATAGATTAGAGAGGCTGTTTCAACTATGTTCTTGGGAAGGTTTAAAGCATTGGATATTTTTGATATTTCGGAAAGAGCATAAGCGAGGTTCCTTTCTGTCGCGTCGGAAACCCGAATTCTCCTCTGCCACTTCCTAAGTCTATAAACTTGGGCTTTCTGGCCCGGTGAAAGTTTCTTCCCGAAAACGTCGCGGTCATGCCAATCTATCATGGTTGATAATCCTTTATCGTGAATTGAGAAAGTTACGGGAGCCCCAACCCTTGTTCTTTTAGCCCTTTGCTCATTGTCAAAGGCTCGCCATTCAGGGCCTCTATCGGCGATTTTAGTGGCAATAACATGGCCGCAGTCCATACAAACGATTTCTGCACGTTCATAATCCCTCATAAGTCTCGTACTTCCACATTCTGGGCACTGCTGAGGGGATGCAACTTGAGGCTCCTCAGCCGGTTCAACTTCATCTAATTTTCTCTCTTCTTTCATCTTTTCTTTCCCTTTCTCCTCTCTTTATGTGAGGGAAAAATTGCATAGAGAGGCTTATTCACAAAAATTTCTGGTTTTGAAGTTTTGGGTCTTATAGAAATGTATGGTGATGAAACCGGGCCTATTATATCGAAAATTTCTCCGACAACCTTAAGGTTTTCGTCAACAACTTTTCCGCCTAATTCTGGAAGTTTTCCCTCGGCCTTGACGATTATGTTCTTGTTAGAACTTATGTGTAGCACACGGCCGACTCTTTGCAAGTGTTTCATTTCCCTCACAAAACACGAAATGCAGAAAGCTTTGCTGTATTTAAATGTTTCTAAAAATTTATATCTGTGTTGTTCTTTCTTAAACCTAAAATTTAACTTAAGCTTAATCCGTATAGTCATTGAAATTAGAATAAGTCGAAACCTTCATAAATATGATTGTTGATTAAAGTCTGCAATAGGGTGAGGCTTATGTCAAAGCCATTTTACGTAAAATTTGAGGTTCCAAAGGAAGTTGCAGATGCGGCCTATGAAGCCCTAC
>CAYOFB010000035.1:5784-7255 GCA_964403145.1 uncultured Candidatus Bathyarchaeia archaeon | reverse complement strand
TTGGCTGAATATTCCTGTATCCATCGCGGATGCTGTCAATTATTTCGATTATTTCCCTGCATTTATTCAACTTGTCAATCTTCTTTTGCGCAGAATCTATTCTTTGTTTAAGCTCATCTATTCGCTTTCCGATGTCAATTTTTCTTGATTCAAGTAGTCTTAGCCGACTCTTAAGGTCAGAATATTCTCTGAACAGTTTATCTCTTAATTCTCTAACTTTTTGCAGCTCAGCAAGGTCAAATTCGATTTTTTGGGATTTAAGCTCCTCAAGTCTCTTCTTTAAGTCCTCTATTGTCTGCCTATTCTTCTCTAAGTCTAAACCTAACCTTTCAAGTTCACCTTTTTCTCGTTCCATTTGGCCTATTAAGGTTTCACGTTTGTAAAGGAGAGTCTGCAGATTTGAAACTACGTTTTCTACCGTTCTCTTTAGGTTTTGAAGTTCTTCAAGTTCCTTTTGAAGAGTTGAAAGTCTTGTTTGGCGTTCTGCGTTTTCTTCGTTCATTCTCTGGAGTAAGCTCTGCTTATACTCGCCTGTCAGTGGCTGTAGGCATAAGGGGCATATGTTCTGTGTAGTCAGTGTACTCCATCTTTGCTGGGCTGTTTTAATCTCCTTTTTGGTTGCCTCTTGCTCTCCCATAATTTGGGAAATCTGGTCACTTACCGTTGAAATATAACTTTTCAGCTCTTCTAGGCTTATGTTTGGGTCTATTCCAAATTTTTCAAGCTGACTTCTCCACTTGTTTTCTTCACTTTCTAGCGTGTAAAGTTCATGCTCTAATTCTTCTAGATGAACCCTCTTTTGTTCGATTTGTTCGGATATTCTTGAGCATAATTCTTCGGTGCTTGCGATACTTGCTTTAAGCTCGGCTAATTCCCTTTCCACGATATCCTTTTTCGCTCGCATTTCCTCAAGCGACTTGAGCTTGCCTTCGATTTGATGCAGCGAAGCTTCCTTTTCAACTAAAATTTTCCTTATATTTTGTAGTTCTTCATCTGCTTTCGCTAATTCTTCGACTGATTTGTTATATTCTTGTTGAATTTCATTTATTGCCACAACATCGTAGTCTTTCTCTAGAATTTCTTTCTCTTTCTTGTAGTCTCTCGCAAGCTCGCCTAAGTTTTTCCATGCAACTTCATAGTCTGATAAGCCGAAAAGTTCGTCTAAGCGTTTTTGTCTCTCCCTTGGCCTAATGTCCAATAGCTCTTTTAGATGTTCTTGCCTCACCCATATTAGTTCCCGGAAAAGGTCTTGGTCGAGGCCGGTTATTGCCTTAAGCTGTTCAGCCACGGCCTCATTCTTATGGCTTGCAACAAGCTTTTCTCCTTCAAAAAATTTTAGCTGCTCCATATCTTGGCTAATTCTGTTATTTCTTCTCCTCAGAGCCCTTATAATAGTGTATTCCTTTCCGTTATGAATGAATTTTAGGGCTACTTTGCCTATATCCGCGCCTTCCCTTAGCAAATAGTCATA
>CAYOFB010000035.1:0-5684 GCA_964403145.1 uncultured Candidatus Bathyarchaeia archaeon | reverse complement strand
TCTAAAATTTCAACCGCTAAACGCGCCATTTTCTCGGCTTTTTCAGGCGGGTAGCGTTCAACAAATATCTGATTGAAATATTCGAAGGACTTTGTCTTCAAGTCTTTCAGTTCGCTTTCAAAAATTGAGCGAACAATTTCTTCAGGAACTTCGCTTTCGGTTAAACGTAGGATAGGCCTAACTATTAGTGCTTTTTCCGCCGCGCCTCTTATCCTCGCTAAATCTACATCTGTTCTGCTTGCTTCAGAAGGCAAAACCCCTCTAATCACTGGGATTATTATGGCTTCCTCTTCATCGGCCTCCTTAACCCTTTTTATGGCTTCTTCAGTTATTTTTTGAGGCATTGAACCGCTGAAATCCATATCTAAAAGAATGAATCTTCTCGGACATTCAAGCCTTATACGCTGAAGTTTAGGCGTTCCCTTCTCATTTACTTCAACATAATAAAATCCCTTCTCATTCTTTATATCCTGAAGACTCACAGTTTCTGTGCATCCGCTATAGACTAGGAGGCCGTTCTTAAATGGGAGTTCAACAGGGACATGCACGTGACCTCCAGCATAATAGTTAAATCCGTCAGGTATTAGCTCAGGGCTTATCTCAGCCTCCATATATGGCGGAACGGCGCCGGGAAGGTCTACAGCCATGTGAAAAACGAAGATGTTAAACTTTGAAGGCTTCGGTGAAGGCTTGTTTCTCTCGTAAAATTCCGGTAAGGCCTCCTCTGTTCTTCTCTTGGTGCGAAAGTTTGGTATTCCATATACGTAGCAGTATTCATTTTCCCAGCAGGCTCCCTCAAGCCTAGGCAGATAATGGATAAGGCCGGCGCTGTGAAGCGGATTAAGAATTGTTCCAGTAATAACGTTTGGCGCAGCATCATGGGAACCATCAACGGTTAGAACAGGAATTCCAGCCTCTTTTAGTCTTCTGAAGTTTTTTATCGCGTTTTCAAGTGTGAAGTTCGAAGGCCTTGCATGATGGAAGATGTCACCTGCAATTATCATGAAGTTCGGCTTCAACTCCAGCGTTTTCTCGACAACTTCATCGAAAGCGCGAGCGAAGTCCCTCAGCCTAGCATCTAAATTATATTGCATATAGCCTAAATGGAGATCAGCAACATGCACAAAGCTGAAAGGCTTCAAGTCATCCATCGCCTCTTCTCTATTTTAGTTGAAGTCTTAAATTTAAGCTATGCATAAGCATAAGACTGTAAAGGTAAAGTAGTTCATTTGGAGAAAAGGCCTTGAAAAAGGAATACCCAAAGCATCCGATAGTTGGAGTAGGTGCAATAATAATTCAGAATGGTAAAATACTCATTGTTAGACGAGGCTCTGAGCCTGGAAAGGGAAAATGGAGCGTTCCCGGAGGCCTAGTAGAACTTGGAGAAACAGTTAAGCAAACAGTTGTGCGAGAAGTGAAGGAGGAATGCGGCCTAGATGTTGAAGTCGATAAGCTAATAGACGTTGTTGATTCAATGACATTCGACGAGAATGGAAAATTGAAATATCACTTTGTAATCTTAGACTTCTTTGTAAAGCTTAAAGGCGGAGAATTAAAACCTGGCGACGACGCTAAAGAGGCGTTATGGGTTCCATTAGAGGAAGTTGAAAAATACGATTTGACAAGAACATTTAGGGATTTTCTGAAAAGAAACATGGAAAAAATAAGAAGATACAGCTCAACTTAATCTTTCACGTCTGATTTCGAAGATGACAGTTCCGCCTTTCGTATATGGTTCTCCGGGATCGAGGCATTGCAAATAGCCAGTTTCGCCTTCCTCCTTGGCCAGGCCAAGCGCTTTAAAGCTTACTCCACGACTTAGTGGAACAAGCATTGTAAGCATAGAGGCCAAGGCATGAATGCATATTGCATTGCTTTCCTCAACTATGATTTTGGGTTCTTCAATTACCATTTTATCGCCTACATTATAGACTGGACAGTTGCCATGTATCTCTTTGACGGTTATGATTAGACGATAAAGCTTAGACATATTCCTCACTTGGTGAAGCTTTTCAGTATAGCACTTAATTTAAGCACATATATTAAATGGATTTCACTTATCTTCTTCTTCAAGTTCGGGTTTAATGAAGCTAGTTTAGACATAAGGATTATAAGTCTGTTTTTTAGAGAATTAGAGCTTGTAAATGGGGTAGCATATGTCTAAAAAATGTTGCCCAGCCATTATAGGAGCTGGGAGAACAAAGTTCGGCGAGCACTACGAGAGAGAGCCTGAAAAGCTTATTGAAGAAGCAGGATTAAAGGCTTTACATTCTGTAGGGATAGAACGTAAAGATCTAGAAGCATGCTACGTTTCAGACTACTTTCTGCCATTAACAAATAAGATAGGCCTAGAAGAAGGATTTCTCTCTGAACTGCTAGAGCTACACGTGCCTATGGAAACAGCCCGCTCATTCAGCTCAGCCTTTGTAAATGCATGCAACGCCATACTTGCAGGCAAATATAACTTAGTGCTTGTAGGCGGAATGGAAAAAATGACAGACAGATGGGACAAAATCCGCGACGACTTAATGATGCTTGAAGATCCATGGAGCTACTATGCAGGCGGAACTCCGGAAGCAAACCACGAGCTTTTACTCAGAGAATACATAAAAAACTATAATATTTATGGAGAAGACCTTGAGAAGCTTCAATTGGCTCTGGCTCAAATTTCTGTTAAGAATCATGCGAATGCTTTGAAGAATGAGTATGCCCAATTCAGAAGAAGCATTACGGTTGAGCAGGTGTTAAAGGCGCGTAAGGCGGCAAAGAGAATGCTGGGGCTTTATGATTTCGCCCCAATTTCCGACGGGGCAACAGCCATAATTCTCGCAAGCTCTGAGGTGGCGGAAAGCTATACTGATAAGCCAGTTTACACGCTTGCTTCAGGCTCAGCAACAGACTACATAACATTTCCATTCAGAGAGGATAGGGCAGGCTTTTTGGCTACGAGGTTAGCTATGGAAAGTGCTGTTAAAAAGGCTGGAATAGAAAGGAAGGACATTAAACTGCTCGAAATCTACGATCAATCAACCGTTATGGAGATGATAGCCCTAGAAGATTTAGGATTTGCAGAACGTGGAACTGCTTGGAAGCATCTTTACGAGAACTTCCAAGACTTTAAAGGCTACTATAAGCTGAATGGTCAAGAAGTTTTTGTAAATTTGAATGGTGGCCTCAAGGCTGATGGAAATCCGCTTGGAGCCACTGGTGGTGCGCAAATATATGAGATCTTCAAGCAGTTAAGAGGGGAGGCTGGGGAAAGACAGGTTAAGATTGATGATTCATGTTTGGGTTGCGTCCTTGAACTTGAAGGGTTTGGCACTAAAGCTTACGTTCACATTTTTGGGAGGAATGTTGCATGAGCAGTGAGCCAATAGAACGTAGAGTAGCCTATATAGGCGATAGACTTAGAGGAAGCAGATGCTCGCTCTGCGGGAAGGAATACTTCAATTTAAGGGATTATTGTGGCAGATGCGGGGAGAAAAGCTTTGGAAAAATGGAAGAAATGGACCTATTCTATGAAAAAGGCGTATTAGAAGTCTGCACGCTTATAACTGAACCGACAAACAAGTTTAGAAAAATAGGAAGATTCATTTACGGAATAATTTCATTCCATAACGGTAAAATAAGAATTCCGGGGCGTCTAACAGACAGAATAATCAGCGAAAATGAGGAAGTGGACTTTTCAAGTTTAGAAGGAAGAGAGGTTGTTCCAAGATTTAGAAGAAGATATGCAGTTAAAAGAAGCGAAATAATTCCAACAATAAGCTTGGCGTTCACTTTTATAGATGAATATTATCCGCATCAAGAATATAGAGTCGCCAAGCCAAACAAGGATTATGATACGCCTGGAATAGTGGGCTACGGTGTATATGTATCAAAATTCAGAATAAAGGAGCCATTCATGGAACGCTCGGTTCCATTCATAGATGAAGACGCTATTACTGCGGCTGTTGAAGCTGGAAAATTGGCGCTTATACACTCTGGCGTAGACCATAAGCTCGTCGGCAAAGTCTATGTAGGTTCAGAGTCAAATCCGTATGCCGTTAAGCCTATAGCTTCAAAGGTTGCGCAGGTTTTGAAGCTTGGAGAAGAAGATGCAGTGGATGGAGTGCAGAGCGTAGATGCTGTAGATACGGAATTCGCGTGCAAAGCAGCAACAAGCATGTTTAAGGATGCAGTCTCGCTCGTTTACTATCCGAAATCGAACATTGAATATGCTATGGTTATTGGCGCCGACAACTCGCAGGCAGCGCCAAGAGGAGAGCCAGGCGGAGAATTAGACTTCTTTGTTGGCTACGGCGCATGCGCATTCATCTTCGGAATGAAAGACGTAATAGCAGAAGTTGAAGGATGGTACTCTGTAACGTCTGATACTCCCGACTTTTGGCGAAGAGATCAGGAGCCATATCCACGTCATGGAGGAAGATTTACTGGCGACCCAGCCTACTTCAAACACATCAGAAAAGCAGCGACAAAGCTCATGGACAAGTTTAGGCTTCAACCTCAAGACATAGACTACTTTGTCTCCCATCAGCCAAACATAAACTTTCCAACCAAAGTCGCGAAGAGCTTAGGCTTTAAAGAGGAGCAGTTCCTGCCGAGCCTCCAGGTTGCAAAGTTTGGCAATACATATTCTGGTGCATCTCCAATAGGTTTGGCTGCTGTGCTTGATAAGGCAAAGCCACATCAAAGAATACTTCTGGTCAGTTATGGTTCTGGAGCTGGAAGCGACGCCTACCTATTAATAACAACAAGCCAGATAAAGGATAAAAGCCAAAGGCAAAGGTTTACCGTGGAGTATCAAGCCGAAAATCCATTCATAGAATACGTTGACTATGCAACATACAGAAAACTTAAGAGAGGTCTAGAAGCCTAAAATCACAACAGATATATCAATGCATGAAAACCTAATAGTGGAGAACCTGATTGAAAATACCAAAAATACTGCAAGTGCTATATTCTCCTTCTAAAGTATTCGAGGAATTAGCTGAAAAACCAAGCTACAAAGGAGTAATTCTAATCCTAATATTATTTATCGCCTCAAACATCCTCGCCGTCTATACAGTTTACTCAAAGCAGTATGTTCAGAGAACCAAACCCGACTTATTTGAAAATGAAAATGACATATGGACTGAAAATGCAACCTTGTGGAAATCAAATGTTAACTGTACCCGAAATAGCGATGAAAAAGTGTATGGCGAATACTCCATCGCATTTAACGTAACAAATATCGATGAAGTTTATATGCAAATATCCTTTCCGGAAAGTATTAACTGCTCTAAAGAGGGGTTTAATCAAACCAGCTTTAGCTTAAAACTAGTTGGCAGTGATACTGCCCCGTCTAACATTTCTCTCAAACTTTTTTCAACAGCTGGATACTTTATGCGTGACTTAGAGATTGCAAGCATCACAAATTGGAATGATTGGAACCACCTAAACGCTTCACTTGGCGTAAAGGAAGGATGGAAAACGGAGGGAAACGTCAGCTGGCATACAATAAACGGTGTAAAAATAACGGTAAAATTCCCTAGAAATGTGAATGCAACGCTGTTGTTGGACGCGCTATTCTTTAGAGGACAATACGAGCCACTATTAAATTATTTCACAGTTATTGCCAGCCAATATAGTATGCTTTATTTCATGTCCTTTATTTTGCTTTGGATAATCTTTGGAGGTTTACT